>JAKLEJ010000397.1 GCA_022711695.1 Verrucomicrobiota bacterium
CTGCTCGTCCTTTCGAAGGAGACGCTGGCCCTGCTTTTCCAGCGCGGCAAGTTCACCGCCGCCTCGACCGCGGCGACCGCGCCGGTGCTCTCGATGTACTGCCTGGGGGCCTTCGGGATCGCCGCCTCGAACATGGTGTCGCGCGGCTTCTACGCACTGCAGAACACCCTCCTGCCCATGGTCGTCAGCACCGCCGCCGCCCTGTGCAGCCTCCCGTTTTACTGGATTCTCATGCGCCAGGCCGGGGCCCCGGGCATCGCCCTGGTCGGCTCGCTCTTCATGCTGGCCCAGTTCGGTGTCCTCCTGGCGATGTGGGGCCGGCGTTATGGCGCAGGCCCCGAGTTGCGCCAGTTCCTGGCAACGCTGGGCAAGGTCGTCCTCGTCTCCGCCGCCGGCGGGGCGGTCTGCTTGGGCGTTGCCCGCGGACTCGAAGGCCTGGTGTGGACGCAGGGGCTGCGCCCTTCGATTCAGAGCCTGCTGGTGCTGGCCGCCGCCGGAATCCCGTCCGCGTTGCTGATCCTCATGGTTTTCGACTGGCTGGGCATTGCGGACCTGCGTTCGACGGTCGGGACTCTGCTGCGCCGGAGGAAGCCGCAAACCGCCGGCGCCGCGCAGCCTTGACCAGCAAACGAAGGCATCCTCCGCGTCCATCCGCGGCATCGTTCTTCCGGTAGGGCGAGGCTCCTGCCGAGGCGCGATTGTCTGCGCTACCGAATGCCACGCAGCCGGAGTGTCCAGCCCGCCCCGGATGAAGTCGCGAAGGGAGGAAGCCGAACTCCAGGACTGCGGAGTACGTGCGGATTCGGGCCAGTCATTTTGCCTTCACGTCGTAGCAGAACAGCACGTCCTGATCGCGGATGTAGAGCCTGCCGTTGGCGATGACCGGGTGGGCCCAGGCCGGCGGCCGGCTGCGCTCGGGCTGCTCGAAGCGCCCGCGCTCGACGTATTCCTTCGGATTCGGCTCGATCAGGAGCACCGCGCCCTTTTCCGTGCGGTAGTAGAGCCGGCCGTCCGCGTAGGCGATCGAGCCCTTCGGCGCCGGGCGATCGGGAACGTCGCGCCCGTCCCAGAGGACGTTGCCGGTCTTGAAATCGAGGCAGAGCAGGTAGCCCCCTTCGTTGCCGCCGTTGGCGCCATACAGACAGCCGTCCAGCACCACCATGCCGCCGTGGTGGTTCTGCATCTTCCGGGCAAAATAGACTTCCTCAGCCTTGATGCCTCCGCTCGCGTCTTTCACCAGCTTCACCGCTCCGCCGCCCGCCCCATACGCCGACGCAGCGAAGACCAGGCCATCCTGATAAATCGGCGTCGAACAGTTAATTCCCATGCCGTTGGCAGGTTTGTCGTACCGCCACAGGAATTTGCCGTCTGCCCCCGCAACGCCGATCAGCCCCCGCGCGGTGAGTTGGACATACTGGCGCTGGCCCTCGAAATCGATGGCGATGACCGAAGAATAGGCCGCTCCACCGCCGCCGCCCCCAAAACCCCCGCGTCCTCCTCCGCCACCGCCGCCACCTCGGCCGCCGGCCCCGCCGACCTGCGGCGTCGGCAAGGCAGCGTTGAGCCCGGACAGCAGCTTCTCCTCGCTCAAAGCCCCTCCCTTGTCGGCGTCCCATTGGTCGTACCACTTGGTGAACAGGTTCTTCAGTTCCACACGGGTGAGCGCGCCATCCTTGTCGGCATCCGCGGGGGCAAAGAAGGCGGGCGCGGTGCTGCGGCTGGGGCGGCGTTGTCCCGGAGGTGTTTGATCACCCTGCGCCCTGGGAACGGCATCATAAAAACGCTCGGCGAATTGCTCGGCCGTGACCTTTCCTGCCTTGTCCGGATCCAGTCGGTCGAACCAGGTGTCTGCCAAACCGATGAACTCCGCCCGCGACAGCTTCTTGTCCTTGTTTCCGTCGGCCTGGGCGAAGATCTGCGGGGCGACGCCGGAGGCGATGGAATAGCCGCCGAAACCTCCGCGTCCACCGCCAGAACCGCCGCCGCCGCCGGCCTCACCCGCAGGACTTGCGGGGCTGGCGGGCACGGCGCTTTTCCACAAGGTCTGTCCGGTCAGCTTGTCCAGGGCTGCCAGCATCGCGTCCTGGGCGCCGGGAGTGCAGAGGACCTTGTTCCCGTCCACCAGCAGCGACTCGCGGTAACTCCACATGGGCGCGCGTCCGCCGAAATCGCGCGTCAGGCTGCGCTGCCAGAGGATTTTGCCGTCGCTGGCTTGAAGACACGAGACATCGCCGCCCATGCCCTCGACATAGAGCCGGTCGCCATCGACCGTCGGCGTGCCACTGGGCCCCTCTTTGCTTTGAGAGGCGCGCTGCGCGAAAGCCGGCCCGAGCCTGGCCACCCACAACTCCTTGCCATCCTTCTCGGACAGCGCCCAAACGACCTCGTCCTGGCCGCGGATGGCCATGCCATAAATCCGCCCGCCGGCGATCGCGGGAGCGCTGTCGCCGCCGCCCAGTCCCGCGATCTTCCAGGCCAGCGGCGGGCCTTCCTTCGGCCACGCCTTCAGCAGGCCGGTTTCCTTCGAGACGCCGTTCCGGCTGGGGCCTTGCCACTGCGGCCAGTCATCCGCGCGAGCGCAAGACAGGACGGTGGCCCAACAAAGGGCGCCGATGAGAATGGTTGTGGAATGCATCGCTGGTTTTGCTCTCATGGCTCGTTTCTTTTCGTCGTTTGCCCGTTTTTCAGTATTTAGGCGACCTGACATGCGAAGAATCAAGACAAAGTCCGCCAACTTGTCAGGCCCGTTCAGCCGGCCGGCATGGCTGTCACACCCGGCTCAAGAGCCTCGCGCGTTCTACTGCGGCCAAGGATGCCGGGCAGGCGTTGCCAAAGAAAAGGCAGCGAAAAGACGAGGCGACGAGGCGCAAGCAGGTGGCGGCGTGGCCCAGAGCTGCGGTCTGGGCTTGGCTGTGGGAGGGGCTTGGGGGGGGCGGTGGGGGGTGACTCAATGGGCCAGATGCGCCTATCTGGTTTGCGGACCCTGTGGCGGAATAGGCCCTGGTCCGGTGGGAGGCCCTCGTCGCTCTCGTCCGGAGGATGGCCGCCCGCCAGGGGGGCCGAAGCCGGAGCTGAGCGTTTGGCCTTGCGACTTGCCGGCAAGTTGGTCGCTCACAGACTGCGCCCGCGCCTCGGCGAACTTCTTGATGGGTTTCACCAACTGGCTGCCAAAGTTCATAGGCCCGATGTAGGTGGTGACCCGTTCTCCAGCGGCAGCCCGGTTCAACTCGGCCAGCCGTTCGGGGGATTCCTCCTGCACCGGGGCCCGCAGGACAGCGGCCAGTTCGTCAACCTGACGCCCCAGTCGATCTGGTTTCAAGAGGAACCCGTTGAACTCTTCGAGCCTGGCGAGGTACGCCTTCTTGAATGAGTCCGTCTTGAAGACGCGGTCGAGGAAACGGTTTTCGCCGGACCACGGTTTCTGAATGCTGAGATTCTCGCGCTGTTCCTCGGTGCTGCCGCGCGGGAACTGCCCAAAGGTCTGGTCCTGATCCCAAGCGATGAAAAGGAACTTCTGCGTCTTTGGATGGAGCCAGAGGTAGTAGTTCTGGCCGACGCCGAGAATGCCGTCCAGGTCGCAGAGCCAGGCGGTCATGGCCATGTAGCGGGCGAAATTGTCGAGGTCAAGATACTCAGGCAACTTTGCCGCAAACTCCGCGTCATCCGCTTTGCTGACGATTTTGGCGAAAGCGATGACTCGCTGCTTGTCCTCATTGGACAGTTCGTTCTTGGGGTCGTAGATCTGATTGTAATTCTTCCAATCGTCGCCGAGGTCCGAAAACAGGGTCGGCGTCACCGGCTTCAGGAGCGCGCCCTTGGAAATCCCAAAGCGTTCCTTGAGGAAGGCCGGGCTCACATCCTCGACCAGATCGTAAAGGCCGAAGTACTTTCGCTCGAACTTCTCCGGA
>JAKLEJ010000398.1 GCA_022711695.1 Verrucomicrobiota bacterium
GATCCCAGCGGATGGTGCGGCCGACGCGGGTGGCGATGTTGGCCAGATGGCAGACGCTGGCCGAGCGGTGGCCGATCTCGACGTCGGCGTTGGGGTTCTTGCGGCTGCGAACGCAGGAGAGCCAGTTGGCGATGTGGTTGCTGTTGAAGCCGCGCGGGCGCCGCTTCATGATGTCGATGGCCAACTCGTCCGGATCGGAGGAAATCCGGCCCCGGTCGATGGTCATCCTGCCCTTTTCCCCCACGACAATGCCCCCGAAAGACGGCGGCTTCACCCCGTCCGGGGTCGTATCGACCAACTCCATCACAACGCCGCTGGCATACCGGAAGAAGACCTTCGGCTCGCTGCACATCTTGTCCCCGCGCGCCTTGCTTTCCGCCTGGGTGTAGGTGGGCGCGTTGAACTTCGGCCCCTCGGTCCAGATTTCGACCGGCCCGGACTCATCCATGCCGAGGGCGTATTGGATCATGTCGAAGCCATGCGCGCCCCAGCCGGTCATTTCGCCGCCCGAGTAAGGCCGGAAGGAGAGCCAGCCCGGGTTGGCGCGCGGCAGGTAGAGGTCTTTGTTGTAGGGCACGACCGGGTTGGGTCCGCACCACATGTCCCAGTCCAGCCCCTCGGGGATGGGCTCGGACGGCAGATCGCACTCCCACGGTGTGGGGTAGTTCCACACATACACTTTCTGCACCTTGCCCAGGCCGCCGCCGCGGATGAACTCGCACACCGTCTGGTCGATCCAATCCGAGCGCTGCTGGCTGCCCACCTGGAAGACGCGCTTGTACTTGCGCGCCGCCCGGACCATGAGCCGGCCCTCGCGGATCGTCAGGGTCATGGGTTTCTCGGCGTAAATGTCCTTGCCCGCCTGGCAGGCGTGAATGCAGATGTTCGAGCGCCAGTGCTCGGGGGTGGCCGTGACCACGGCGTCCACGTCCTTTTGTTCGAGCAGCTTTCGGTAATCCTGGAAGGGCCGCGCCCCGTGTTTGGCGGCCGACTCGCGGGCGCGCGTCAGGTTGACGTCCGCCACCGCCACGTAGCGGGCCTCCTTGAGGGTGAGCGTGCTGCCGAGCAAGCCCCCGGCCTGCCGGCCAATCCCGATGAAGCCGACTCCGATGCGGTCGTTGGCGCCCGGCTGCCCATTGGCGGCCAGAACGCCGGACGGAATGAGCGTCGGCGCCGCCAGGCCCGCGGCGGCGGCCAGGGCGGAACGGCGGAGAAAGTCCCGGCGGGAGCAGCTCGATGTGTTAATCATGGCGCGAATCTACACCGGCCTGGGGCGGCGTTGAAGCGGGAATTTGCGAATCGGCGCCTCCCAGGCCGGCTCCTCCGGGCGCGCATGGCCGCTGGAGCGAAGGCGCGTTGACAAGGGGGGCCTCGGCTCCTAGCCTCTCGCCGCCATGTCACCGCTGCCATGCGAACTGTTTCTGGCCCTGCGTTACCTGCGGCCACGGCGGACGTTTGTCTCCGTGATCACGGTGATTTCGGTGGTGGGCGTGACCCTGGGCGTGGCCGTGCTGATCATCGTGATCGCGGTCATGAGCGGCTTCGACCGCGAGTGGCGCGACCGCATCCTCTCCTGCAACGCCCACCTCAAGGTGGTGCGGCCCGACTCCGTGCTGCATGACTACCCGAAATTCATGAGCCTGGTCTCGTCCAATCCCGCGGTGCGGGGCGTGGCTCCCTTCGTCATGGGCCAGGTCCTGATCAAGTCGCAGCCGCGGCACGGCGACGCCCTGATCCGCGGCCCGGTCCTGCGCGGCGTGGACCCCGCTTTGGAGGGCAAGGTGAGCGTCCTGTCCACCAGCCTGGTGCGCGGCGAGTTCGACCTGAGCGGCAAGGGTGTGGTGGTGGGCAGCGAGATCGCCCGGGAGATGGGCCTGCAGGTGGGGGACCACCTGGCGGTCTATTCGCCGCGCAGCCTCGAGCTGATGGAAAAGACCCGGGGCCAGACCAACGCCGAGGCTGTCCTGCCGGACGACTTCGAGGTGCGCGGGGTTTTCGACGTGGGCTTCAACGATTTCAACTACCTGATGATCGTGGCCTCGATCGAGAACGCCCAGGAGCTTTACGGCCTGGGGACCGGGGCCCACGGGTTGTTCGTCATGCTCAACGACGCGTTTGAGGCCGAGAAGGTGGCCCGGGAGCTCGAGGCCGCCCTCGGCCCGGACCTGCGCGTCATCACCTGGATGGAGGAAAACGCCCAGATTTTCGGCGCCCTGGTTTCCGAGAAGAACATGATGTTCTACCTGCTCTTCTTCATCATGATCGTGGCGGCGTTCGGCATCACCAACTCGCAGATCACTTTCGTGGTCCACAAGACGCGCGAGGTGGGCTTGCTCAAGGCCCTGGGCGCGGGCGGGCGTCAGGTCATGGCCATCTTCCTGAGCCAGAGCCTGGCCGTGGGAGCGATCGGGGTGAGCCTGGGGCTGGGCCTGGGGCTGCTGGCCCTGGCCTACCGCAACGAGTTTCTGCACTTCATGACGCGCCTGACCGGTCGCGAGCTGCTGCCGGCGGCAATCTACCAGATTCACGAATTGCCGGCCCAGATCATGGCCAGCGACCTGGCGATCATCTGCGGCGGGTCCTTCCTGATTTGCGTGGCGGCGGGGCTGTTCCCGGCCTGGAAGGCTGGCCGGCTGGAGCCGGTGGAGGCCTTGCGTCATGAGTGATCTCCCCACCCAACCCCAGGGCGAGGCGGCCTCCTGTCTGGTCGAGGCGATCGAGGTCGGCAAGACCTATACTATCGGCCGGCGCACGATCGAGGTGCTTTCCGGCGTGAGCCTGCGCGTTCAGCGCGGAGATTTCCTGGCCCTCCAAGGGGCGTCCGGGGCCGGCAAAAGCACCCTATTGCACCTGCTGGGCGGGCTGGATCATGCGAGCCGCGGCGAAGTGCGCCTGGACGGCCACCGGCTGGCGGGCCTGCCTCCGGCCGAGCTGGCGCGCTTGCGCAACCGCAAGGTCGGCTTCATTTTTCAGGCCTATCATCTCTTTCCCGAACTGGATGCCCTCGAGAATGTCTGCCTGCCGGCCCGCCTTGCGCGGATGCCTGCCGGCGAAGCGCGCGCCCGCGGACTGGAGCTGCTCGAACGGGTGGGCCTGGGGCAGCGCGTCGATCACCGCCCCTATGAGCTTTCCGGAGGCGAACAGCAGCGCGTGGCCATCGCCCGCGCCCTCGTCAACTCCCCGGACCTGATCCTGGCCGACGAGCCCACCGGCAACCTGGACTCCCATGCCGGCGCGGAAATCATTGAATTGCTCTGCGCCCTTCGCGTCGAAAGACGGACGACGCTGATCGTGGCCACCCACGACGCCCAAGTGGCCGCCCGCGCTCCCAGAGTGGCGCGCCTGACTGACGGGCGTCTGGACGGAGAAACCGGTCCTCCCCGGGGCGATCCTGCGTCACCTTGAATCCGGGATTGACCGGCAAAAGGCAACTGGTAGGGTGATTTGATAAAGACCGGACTGAATTAAGCAAAAGAACAATGCAACAGAAACAGAACATCGTATCGGCCGGCGCGGCCTCGCGCCGGGACTTCCTCAAGAAGGCGGCCAGCGCCACGGCCGTGGTCGCCGCCACCGGCTTCCTCAAGACGCCCGTCTATGGCCAGACCACCGCGCCCTCCGCCAATGTGGCCGGCGCGAACAACAAGCTCACCCTGGGCTTTGTCGGCCTGGGCAACCAGGGGCTGAACTCGCACCTCAAGCCGGTGGCTGGCTCCGCCCAGGAATACAACGTGGCCGTGGCCGCCGTGTGCGACGTCTCCAAGCACCGCGTCGCCGAGGGCCTGGCCGTCGTCGAAGGCGCCAAGAGCTACGAGGACTACCGCCAGATGCTCGAGCGCAAGGACATCGATGTGATCTTTTGCGCCACCGTCGATCACTGGCACGCCAAGGTCTCGCTGGA
>JAKLEJ010000399.1 GCA_022711695.1 Verrucomicrobiota bacterium
ATCTGAAACCCTACAAAGGGGATTTGCGCGGCGAAGTTGCGGTGCAGCCACGGCCCGATGGCCAGGGCGCAGGCCATCGGAGCCACCAGGCCGGCCAGCGAAACCGCGGTGATGGTGGGGGTCCGGGTGGTGAGGTGGCCAAAGTCGAACTCCATCCCCACCTGGAAGAGCATGAGGATCAGCCCGATTTTGCCCAGCAGTTGCAGGGATTGCTGGGTCTGCGGATTGAACAGGGCGGTGAAGCCCTCCGGCCAGACGGCCCCCAGGGCGGAGGGGCCCAGCAGCAGCCCGGCGGTGATTTCCCCCACCGCCAGCGGCTGTCCCAGGCGGCGCGCCAGCCGCCCAAACAGCCAGGCCATGGCAATGACGATCATCCATTGCCACAACACCATTCCGAGGTGACTCTCGATCGCGGTGGGATTCATGCGGCGCCGCCCAAATCTGCCGACAAAGTTAACCTTGTTCCCCGAAAGCGCAACCGGCCCTCTTCCGGCTGGAATCGGCTCAACCCCGGCGTTGTCAGCCGGCCCCGCGCGCGGCGAGGACTCTCGGCCCATCGCCCCGGAGACGACCGGCGCGGACGCAGGAGAAAGCTGTCGTCTTGAGGCGGGCGCTGTGATATGGGAGCGGAAACATGAGCGAGTTTCTGACCGTGTTGGGCGCCGTGCTGCCCGTGTTTTCCATCATGGGCGTGGGGTTTGGCCTGCGCCGGCTCCGATGGCTGACTGCGGAGGCGGACCAGAGCCTCATGCGGGTGACGGTCAACGGCCTGCTGCCGTGCCTGATCGTCGATTCGGTGATCCAGAACGCGGCGCTGCGGCAGCCGGGCAATGTGCTGCTGGCGCCGGCGGTGGGGTTTGGGACGGTGGTGTTCGGGATTGGCCTGGCCTGGCTTTGCCGGCCGCTCTTCGGCTTCAAGCGGCCTGCCGAGGGGCGAACCTTTGCCTACTGCCTGGGCATCTACAATTACACCTATGTGCCCCTGCCGTTGGCCATCCTCCTCTTTCAGGATCGCCCGGAGACTGTTGGGGTGCTCTTCGTTCACAATGTGGGTGTCGAATTCGCCTTCTGGACTCTGGGCCTGATGATGCTCAGCGGCGTCAGCCTGCGGAGCGGATGGAAGAAGGCGTTGAACGCGCCGGTGCTCTCGATCGTGGTCGGCCTGGCCCTCAATTACACGGGCGCGACGGCCTGGCTGCCGCGCTTCTTCCTGGTCACCGTCCACGTGCTTGGCCAGTGCGCTTTTCCCATGGCTCTGCTGCTGATCGGGACGGTCATTTCCGATGAGTTCCTCGAGTTCAGGCGCAGCGCCCTGGGCGGTCCGGGCGCCGCCGCCAATGGCTGGCGGGTCATGATCGGCTCGTGCGTCATCCGCTTGGGCCTCCTGCCGGTGTTGTTCCTGTTGCTGGCCCGGCATCTGGATTGCTCGGTCGAGTTGAAAAATGTCATGGTGCTGGAGGCTGCCATGCCCGCGGCGGTCCTGCCCATTGTGGTGGCCAAGCACTATGGCGGCGATGTCAACACAGCCTTGCGCGTGGTGTTGAGCACCTCGATCGCCGGCTTGCTCACCATCCCGCTTTGGATTCGCTTCGGGCTGAAGTTCGTGGGTCTGTAGGCCGTTGCGCATGGGCGGTTCTCCTGTTCCGAACGGGGCGCGAGTGTCGTCAGAGCGCCGCCCGGTAAAGCCGCTCGAAATCGGCGGCGGCGAGCGCGCGAGGATTGAACGTGCCGGTCCATTCCCGGGTGGCGTCGAGGGCCAGCGCGGGAAGGTCTGCCGCGGTCACGCCGCGCTGGGAAAGTCGTGTCGGCATGCCGGCCAGCTTGAGGAGCTTTTGAATTCTCCCGGCCAGGGCACTGGCGGCTGGCGCCGGGGCCCCGTTCCCGGGAACGAGCCGGGCGGCGCGAGCCAGCCCGGCATAAATGGCGGCAGCCTCGCGGTCTCGGGCGTTGAAACGGATCACCCAGGGCAGCATCAGTGAAACAGCCTCGCCGTGCACCAGGCCATGGCGGGCGGTAAGGGGGTTGGCGGCGGCATGAGCGGCGCCCAGCATGCTGGCCTCGATGGCCGTCCCGCCGCAGGCGGCCGCCAGCAGCATCTCGCCGCGGGCCTCGAGATCGTCCGGACGTTTCAGGATTCGCGGCAGCGCCGCGACGGCCCTCCGAAACGACTCCCCGGAATAGAGGGCGGACAAGGCCGTGCGCCGTCGGGTGACAGCGCTTTCGAGGGCGTGCGCGATCGTGTCCATTGCCGTGCAGGCGGTCACGCGGGGCGGCTGGGAGAGAGTGAGCGTCGGATCGAGGAGCGCGACCCGCGCCATGGCTTTGGCATCGCCGCAGGCCATCTTGCGATGCGTCTTTTCGTCGGTGATGAGAGCGTAGGACTGGCACTCGCTTCCCGTTCCGGCGGTCGTCGGGGCCGCGAGGAACGGGAGCATGGGCCTGGCGGCTTTGCCGGCGCCCCAGTAGTCCTGCATGGCGCCCCCGTTGGTCAGCAGAAAGTTGCAGCCCTTGGCGGTGTCGAGGCTGCTGCCGCCGCCCAGGGCGACAATCGCTTGAATGCGCGCCCGGCGGGCCAGCTCCCGGCACTTCTCGACGCAGCGGGTGGTGGGATTGGGAAGGACCTCGTCGAAGACGACCGGCGAGACGCCGGCGTCGCGGAGCGAATCGAGCGCGCGCCGGACATGCCCGGCGGCGGTCACACCGGCGTCAGTCACCAGCAGCGCCCGTCGGGCCGGCAGCCCGCGCACGAGTTCGCCGAGCCGTTCGAGGCAGCCCGGACCGAAAACCAGGCGCGGGCCGGGGCGATGGTCGAACGAGGCGATCACGGCGCAGGCGGCGGCTGAGCCCACTCGATGGAGCGTCGCTGGCAGAGAAACTCGAAGAGGTTGCCCTCGTGCGGCTGGTCCCAGGCCACGCGCGTGGTGGGGATAGGGCCGAGGTTCAACCGGTCGATCAGGGGAGACTCGATCAGTTGCTCCTGGAAGGCGGGATCCTCGGTGACGGCGGTGACGACCAGGGAGGGCCCGATCTCGGCGAGCATGCGGGCCTGGGGCAATTCCACCACGCTGGCGTAGGGGAAAAGATACTCGCGGTTGGCGAGGGGATGCGCGAAGGAATCGCAGCGCACCACGGTGGGGCGCAGGTAGGTTCCGCCCTCGAAGACGACCCGTCGCGGCCCCTGTCGGTAGCGGCTGGTCTCTTCGGCGGCGCCCGGCGCGCGCAGCCCCTCTTCGATGGCCGCATCCATAACCTCGGCCATCTTCGGATTGGCGAAGCCGGAGAGTTGCGCATTGGGATCCGCGGCCGGGGCGGGAGCGATCGGCCCGAGGCGGCGCGCCAGCGCGTCGGCAATGGCGGCGCCGTGCCGCGGCGTCACCACCGCCGAGGCGTTGACACAGCTCCGCCCTCCGTTTTCGGCGATGGAGGACGCCAGCACATCGAGGAATTCCGGCCAGCGGTCCGCCTGGTCCTCGCCGATGAGGATTTTGCTGTAGCCGGGCCCGTGAATCTGGATGGCCGGATTGCCCTCGTACTGCGCGGTGGTGCTCTTGTCTCCGAACACCAGGGCGCGGCCGCACGAGCGCAGGATCTCGGCGGCGCCCTCATGGTCGGTGGGATAAAACCCAAAGGCCTCGGGCGGACAGCCCGCCGCCACAAACGCCTGGATCAGCCGCCAAGGCGTCCAGGGTTCCTCGCGGCCGGGCTTGAGCGCCACCGGCGTCCGCAGGGCGATGGCCGGCAGCCAGAGCGAGTTGACTCCGGGCGAGTTGCTGGGCATGACCAGCCCAAGACACGAGGCCGTGGGATGAAAGCACACCCGCCTGCCGCCTTGCACGCCGTAGCCTCGGTCCAGAACCGACCAGTCCAGGCCGCGCGTGAGCCCGTCCAGAATGGTCCGCA
>JAKLEJ010000004.1 GCA_022711695.1 Verrucomicrobiota bacterium
TCGGATTGACGATGTTCCCGCCCTCCCGCTCGATGCCGACAATGCTCGCCCCGGTGCGGGTGCGGAGTTCGAGTTCGCGAATGAGTTTGCCCGCGGCCCGCGAGCCGGCGGCGATGGGGATGGTTTCCAGGTCGGCCTCGCGCAACACCGACTGCAGCGCGGCGGGTGGCTTCTGCGGGAGCGGCGCGGGAGGTTGCGCGAAGGTGTCCTCCAGAGCCACCTGGGCTCTCGCGTAGGCCTTGATGAAGAACCGGCGGAGCAGCCAACTGATGCAGCCCGCCAGCAGCAGCAGCGCCAGCATCGCCTTGAACGTCGGCAGCAAGGCCGAACTGAGAATCAGAACGTACAGCCCCATGATGACCGTTCCCGAGATGGGGATGACTTGCGCGACGATGGCGCGGATGGCCTGGGTGCGTTTGCCCGCCGCCGCTTCCTTGACCTTCAGGTCCGCAATGAGCAGGCCGAGCGCCTGGAGCTTGCGCGAGGTGGCGATGAACATGGGCAGGGACAGGATGGCGGCCGTCAACCAGAGGCCCGCTTTCAGCCACGGCGCGTTCTGACCCAAGCGGCCGAGCCAGGCCGGCGGGCGCTGGCCCACGAAGGCCGCCGCGATGAACACGGCGGTGATCAGGGCCACGTTCAGCCCCATCTGGGCCACCCACCGGCGGATCAATTTCGTGGCCGCGCTGGGGCGGCGCTGCCCGAGCTGCCCGACCCAGTTCGTGTAGATGGCCAGCGTGTTGACCAGCGCAGGCGGCGCGACCCGGTCGAACCGGTTCACGACGCCGTCAGCGCTCTTGATCAGATACGGCGTCAGCAGCGTGGTGATGGCGGAGACCGCCACGGCGATCGGATAAAGAAAATCGCTGGTCACCTTCAGCGTCAGACCCAGGGAGGCGATGATGAACGAGAATTCGCCGATCTGCGCCAGGCCCATGCCGACGCGCAGGGAATTGCGGGTGTCGTTGCCGCCGAGAAACGCCCCGAACGAACAGGTCAGGACCTTCCCCACCACCACGGCCAGCGTGATCGCCAGCACCGGCTGCCAATGGGTGAGCAGCATCCGGGGATCGATCATCAGCCCGATCGCCACGAAGAAGATGGCGCTGAACATGTCCCGCACGGGCTCCAGCAGGGCTTCCACGCGGTGCAGTTCCCGCGCCTCGGCGATCACCGCCCCAATGACGAACGCGCCCAGCGCCACGCTGTAGCCCAGCTTCGCCGCCAGCAGCGCCACGCCGAAACACAAGCCCAGCACCGTCACGATCAGCATCTCGTTGCTCTTGAAGCGGGCCACGTAGCCGAGGAGGCGCGGCACGGCCAGCAAGCCAACGACGAGCGTCACCGCCAAAAACACGGCCAGCCTGCCCAGCGTCAGGCCGACGTCGCCCACGCTCAACTGCCCGGTCATGGCGATGCCCGACAGCAGGGCGATCATGGCAATGCCCAGAATGTCCTCGATGATCAGGATGCCGAAGATGAGCTGAGCGAAACGCTCCTTCATCTTGCCCAGTTCGCCCAGGACCTTGATGATGACCGTGGTGGAGGACATGGACAGCATCGCTCCCAGGAAAATGCTGTCCAGCAGGGACCAGGCGAAGAAACGGCCGATTTCATAGCCCACCCAGAACAGCAACAGGATCTCCAGCAGGGCGGCGATGAGCGCGGGCACGCCCACCCGCGTCAGCTTCCGCAGGCTGAACTCGAGCCCCAGCGAGAACATCAGCAGAATCACCCCCAATTCGGAGAGGGTGTTGATGGTGGCCTCCTCGTGAATCAGCGCGTACGGCGGGGTGTGCGGGCCGATGATGACGCCCGCCAGAATGTACCCCAGGACCACCGGTTGTTTGAAACGGTGGAACACGATCGTGACCAAACCGGCCACGATCATCACCACCGCAAGGTCTTGCAGGAAAGCGACCGAGTGCATGATCGGGTTTGCACGGCAGGGGGCGGCCGGATGGGCCGCACCCTCCCATTCGCTAGCCTGCCAAGCCTCGGTCGGATGCCGCCGCGACTGTTCTCATGGTCGAAGAGTAGGCTGAGCCGCGCGGCGCCGCAAGGCGCAGGCAGAAGGAATGTGAACCAGGTTGCCGATCCGGGCCCGTTTGCGGGCCCCGCGCCCGCGAACGGCCCCTTCCGCAGAGGCCGACTCGACGGGAGGGGCGCAGGATTATGCCGGAGGCCAGACTTGCGGCAAAAGATGCGGCTAGAGCGGAAATGGGGTTTGCGGCAGCGCTTGAGGAAGTGGTGCCCCGGCCAGGACTCGAACCTGGGACCAATTGATTAAGAGTCAACTGCTCTACCAACTGAGCTACCGAGGCAACCAACGCGTTTACAGCCTGTTAAGACCGCTTCACTTCTTCGTTCCATCCGCCGGTCGCATCCCTTGTTGTCTCGTTCGCGTGAACGACAACGAATTCATTCGACCGGCGGCTTCGCAAAGAACCCGCGAAGGACGGGTAATGAAGCAAACTTGCCGCCCGATGGCAAGTGGAAATCGTCCCTGTAAAATCCGCGCGCGAGCCGCCCTGTCCAGCCAACCTCAGGCGTTCTCGAACGCGCACAGGACTGCGAACGCGTCTGAGGCGGATTCATGCGGGTTTGGATCGCTTGCGCATTCGGATGTTCAGGATTTCCACCAGCACCGAGAAGGCCATGGCGAAGTAGATGTAGCCCTTGGGGATCTCCCGGTGCAGGCTTTCGGCGATCAGGGCGCAGCCGATCAGCAGGAGAAAACCCAGCGCCAGCATCTTGAGCGTGGGATGCCGATGGATAAAGTCGCTGATGGTCCCGGAGAAGATCAGCATGAACACCAGCGCAATCACCACCGCCGCAATCATGACTCCCAGCTTGTTCGCCATCCCCACGGCCGTGATCACCGAATCCAGCGAAAACACGATGTCCAGCAGCAGGATTTGGAAGACGACATTGGCGAACCGGGGCGTCACCCGGCTGCTGACCTGCTCGTCGCCCCCCTCGAGCTTGTCGTGGATTTCATGGGTGCTTTTCCACAGCAGGAACAGCCCGCCGGCGAAGAGGATCAAGTCCCGCCCGGAGACGGCATGGGCCTCCTTCAGCAGGCCGAACGTCGGCACGTGAAACAGGGGGGCGGTCAGGCCGATAATCCACGAGAGCATCACCAGCAGCAGCACGCGTGTGATCAGGGCCAGGCTCAGGCCCGTCTGCCGGGCTTTCTTCTGCTGATGCGCCGGCAGTTTGCCCGCCAGGATCGAGATGAACACGATGTTGTCGATGCCCAGCACGATCTCGAGCACCGTGAGGGTCAACAGGCTGATCCAGATGTTCGGGTCGGTTATCCAGTCCATAGCAAGTCCGCAGGGTTCGCTGCCGGCGCATTCAGCCACGTTCCCACCGGACTCACAATGGAGAAATCCCGGCCGGGGTCCGGGCGCGCCGGTCAGGGCGCGGTCGCGGCCGGGGGCGCCGCTCCCGACAACCGCTTCAGACAGGCCTCGGCCAGGGGATTGCCCGAGGGCTTGAGCCGGAGGGACTTCTCGAGCCAGGCGCGCGCCGGGTCGCGGCGGCCCAGCTCGAGAGCGTGCCAGCCCGCATGGGCCAGCATGTAGTAGCTGTTCGGGTCCAGTTTCAGGGCGCGATCGAACCACTCGGCGGCCTCCTCGGGATAGCCCAGCCCGTGCACGCATTGGCCCACGCGCAAACAGGCGTAGGGATCGTAAGGATTCAAGGCGATGGCCCGCCGCAGCCAGCCGATGGCGTCCGCGGCGCGCCCGGTGGGATCCTGGCCCCCGGCCAGGCTTTGCTGCCGGAGGTTCTCGCCAATGGCATACGCCGTCTCGGAATCCCGGCTGTCGATCGCAAAGGCCTTTTCGAGCGCGGCCAACTGCGCCGACGCGTTCCCGGCGGCGGCGGCGCGCCCCAGCCAGTATTGGGCGCGCGCGCTCTTCCAGCCCTGGCCGGCCAGCCAGACCATCGCCGCGCCCAGAACGAGCGTCCCGAGTGCCCGCCCGGCGCGCCGCTGCGTGACCCAGAAACGGTCGGTGGCGAAGCGCAGGTGGCTCGAAATCATGGCCATGAGCGTGACCGCCACCATGGCGTTGGCCGGGATGTGAAAGTTGAAGTCGGCGAAGGCCTCGATCAGGAGCCCCAGGAGCCCGAGCGAGGCCCCCAGGACGAAGGCGGATTTGTTGCTTTTCCTGGGGTTGAGATCGCTGGCGGTGCGGCGAATGAAGCGCCACCCCCGCAGCACGCCCCACAGCAGCGCCCCCCAGGCCGCGGCCACCAGCGCCGCCCCGACCACCCCCCAGTCCGCAAGCGCGTTCAAGTAATCGTTGTGCGCGCGCCCCGGGCGGTTTTGCTCGCGGGGGCTCTCCAGGCGGTACTGGCGATAGCGGAAATCGAAATGCCCGGGCCCCACCCCCAGCCAGGGGTGGTCCAGCCACATCCGCCAGGTCGCCGGCCAGATGCCCTTCCACGGGGTGCGCTCGATGTGGACGGTCTGCGATTGCTCGACGCGCGCGCGCGGCCGCAGCGAGGCGAAATAGAAAATGGCGCTGAAGACCGCAAGAATGGCGATGCAGACGACGGCGGCCAGCCGATGGGAAGGCGTGCGAAAGAGGAACCAAAAGAAGACGGCCAACACTGCGGCCAGGGCCAGCCAGGCGCCGTAGGACACGGTCACGGCCAGGCCGACCGTCATGAGCAGCGCGGCATAGCCCAGGAGCACCCGGGGGATGGTCTTGAAGCGCCCCAGCAGGGTGTAGGCCAGCGCCAGCGGCATGAGCATGAGCAGCAGGCCCGCCAGGTGGTCCGGGCAAATGTAGGAGCCGGAGGCGCGCAGGAAGTAGCAGCGCGGCCGCAGAAAGTGCCAGACCTTCTCGGAGTGGGTCAGCCACTGATAGAGCGCATAGAACGAGAGCGCCGCTCCCAGCCCCACGAGGGTCAGCGCCAGGATGCGCGTGGGCTGCTGCCGATGCAGGTTGTTCAGGACGGCAAAAAAGAGCGTGGCATAGACCAGGACGCGAACCAACTCCTGCCGGGCCACGGACTCGATCTCGGCCCCGGCGTAGCGAAACACCGCATAAGCGACGAACGCGGCCGCCGGCCAGCACACCGGGGTCCAGAGCAGGCGATGCGTCTTGCCGAGCCAGTAGCGCGTCAGCCAGAGCGCCAGGATTCCGACGGTCAGGAACTGGACGACGACAAACTCGGAGAGGCGCACGGCGCCCAGGGCCAGCGGGGAGAACACCAGCGCCGCCAGCACCAGGCCGAGGATGCCCCATTCGCAGGCGGCATCGATCTTCTCGCGCGTCTGTCGGTCGAGAAATCCGCTCCGGCTGTGTTCCGCTTCTCCCACGCGCTTGGACCCTGCGCTAGTTGATGTAGTCGCGAGGGTCGGCGACTTTGCCGGCCAGGGCGCTGGCGGCGACGGTGGCCGGGGAAGCCAGGAAGACCTGGGATTCCTTGTGGCCCATGCGGCCCGGGAAATTGCGGTTGGTGGCGCTGATGCACTTGAGGGGGGTGTTCATGCGGCCGAAGGTGTCGACGGGCCCGCCCAGGCAGGCGGCGCAGCCGGCGTTCTCGGTCATCTGCACCCCGGCATCCACCAGCACCTGCCAGATGGTCTTGGCCCCCCAGTAGGTGGTCTGGAGGTCCCGCGCGATCTCCGGCGTGGCCGGCACCCCGAAGGTGTCGATCGCCACCCGGCGCCCCCGCACGATGCGGGCGAACTCGATGAAATCCGAGGTCTTTCCCCCAGTGCACGAGCCGATGTAGGCCCGGTCCAGCTTGAGCTGTTCGAGCTCGCGGGCGGTCTTGCGCTGGCCCGGGTCTGGATGGCAGGCCACGAGCGGTTCGAGGCGGTCGAGGTCCACCACGTGCTCGGTCATGAATTTCTGGTCGGGGTCGGGCGCCACCGGTTCGTAGGCGCCCCGGGTGCCGTTCAGGCGGGTGCGGTAATTGACGTATTCCTCGGTCTTGGCGTCGAACTCGAAGATGCCGTTCTTGCCGCCGGCCTCGATGGCCATGTTGGCGATGGTCATGCGGTCGTCCATCGAGAGGCTGGCCGCGCCCGGGCCGTCGAACTGCATGGCCCGGTAGGTGGCCCCGTCAAAGCCGATCTCGCCGATGATGTGCAGGATGATGTCCTTGGACATGACCCCCGGGCGGAGGCGGCCTTCGAGGCGGAAATGCATGGTCTCGGGGACCTTGATCAGCAGCTTGCCGGTCCCCATCACGAAGCCGGCGTCGGTGTTGCCGATGCCGGTGGCGAACTGGTTGAAGGCGCCGGCGGTGCAGGTGTGGGAATCGGTCCCGAAGAGGACCTCGCCGGGGCGGGTATGCCCCTTTTGCGGCAGGGCCGAGTGGCAGACCCCCGCGTAATGCGAGCCGTACTGCCGGACGAACTGCCCTTTGGCGGCATCGAACTTCCACGTCCCGTTGGGCGAATCGATCACGTCGTAGAAATGGGCGATGCCCTGCTCGCGCACGAAGTCGCGCAGGATGTCCACGTTGCGGTTGGACTTCGAGTCCGCGGTAAAGATGTAGTGGTCGGGAATGATGACGATGCGTTCGGGGTCCCAGACCTTGGCCTGGGCGCCGAACTCGCGTTTGAACACGCCAATGGTGCCCGGCCCGCAGACGTCGTGGGTCATCAGTACGTCGGCGTTGACCCAGATGTTGTCGCCAGCCTGGACCTGCCGTTTGCCGGCAGCCCGCGCCAGAATCTTCTCTGTCAGCGTCATAAATAAAGACAATCAATCCTATCTTGTTTCCGGGGAGGGTGCAACAGCCGAATCGAGAACTGAATCCGCGAATCCGCGCGTAACCGGCCCTGCGTGGTCAACCTCAGGGGGCATCAAGCGCGCAGGGGATTGGCAACGCGTGTGATGGGGATTCAGATGAATCCGGCCTGCGACCGGCCGAGAGCCTGGAGCAGGAGGCCTCAGGTCAGAGTTCCGCGTTTACGCGGCTCGGTCAGGGGTGGCCTGGGAAGGTGCGGACAGGATTAACAAGATGAACAGGATCAAAGGAGCACAGGTTCTCCAGCGTCGATCCTCTTCGGTTCCGCAATCCTGCAAATCCTGTTCATCCTGTTTTCATATACATCCTTTGAAGGCGGGGTCGAGGGGGCCGGGGGGAACGCGAAAGGCAAAAGGACGAAGGATGAGATTTGAAGGCTGAAGCGCAAACGGCAGCCGACGATCTTGCGCGAGCGGCGGTCGGCAATTCATGGCAATTTGCGCCGCTTTACTTCGCTGCCCGGCTCCGCGATAGTCGGCGCGGTGCAAATCGATCGGTCAAAGGGTGGCATCGAAACGTCAGCAGGAACCGACCGCCTTCCGAGGCCATGAGCACGGCCCAGGTCATCGCGGTTCTTGCCGGCGGGCTGCTGCTGTCGCGTTGGGCCATGGAGCTGTGGCTGGCATGGCTCAACCGGCGCCATGTCGCCGCCCATGCCGGCGAGGTCCCGGCCCCGTTCCGCGAGTTCATCGCCCCGCCCGTCTATGCCAGGTCCGTTCAATACACCCTGGCCCGGCTCCGGCTGGGGCGCTGGGAGCAGAGCTTCGACCTGGCGGTGGCCGGGGTCCTGTTGTTCAGTGGCGTGCTGCCATGGGCGCTGGACCGGTTCGTGGCCTGGCAGGGCGACTCCGCCTGGGCCATGGCCGCCTTCCTGGTGGGGTTGAGCCTGCTGCTCTCGACCCTCGGCTGGCCCCTGGCCTGGTACGAGCAATTTCGGCTCGAGGAGAAGTTCGGATTCAACACCACCCGGCCCGCGACCTGGTGGCTCGACCGCCTCAAAGGCATGGCCCTGACGGTGGCGCTGGGCTATCCGCTCCTGGTCCTGGTGCTGAAGATCGTGCGGTGGACCGGGCCGCAGTGGTGGCTCTGGGCCTGGGCCGCCGTGGCCGCTTTCCAACTCCTCCTGATGGTGCTGGCCCCGGTGCTGATCCTGCCCCTGTTCAACAAATTCAGCCCCCTCGCCGACGGCAGCCTCAAGGAGCGCCTGCTGGGTCTGGCCCGGCGCACCGGTTTCCGCGTCGGCGCCCTCCAGGTGATGGACGGCAGCAAACGCTCGCGCCACTCGAACGCGTTCTTCACGGGGTTTGGCCGGTTTCGCAAGATCGTGCTGTTCGACACCCTGCTGGCGCAGCTCACCGAGTCCGAGGTGGAAGCGGTGCTGGCGCACGAGATCGGCCATTACCGCCTCCGGCACATCGCCAAGCTGCTGCTCGGCTCCATGGCCGGACTGCTGGCCGGCTTCTATGTGCTCTCACGCCTGGCCGAGTCCAAGGCCTTCTACGAGGCCTTTGGGTTCCTCCCGGGAGACATCGAGCCGGCCTTTCTCCTTTTTGCGTTGCTCAGCGGGTCCGTCGTTTTCTGGTTTTCGCCGCTGCTGCATTTCTGGTCGCGCCGGTTCGAGCGCCAGGCGGACGCGTTTGCCTGCCGGGCCGTCGGCGGGCCGCAAGCCCTCGTCTCAGCCTTGAGAAAGCTCAACGAGAAGAACCTAAGCAACCTCACCCCCCACCCCCTCTACAGCGGGTTTTACTATTCCCACCCCAGCTTGCTCGAGCGGGAAGCGGCTCTCGCAAAAGCCGGCTCGGCGTTGCCCGGACCGGCGTGAGGCCGCCCGCCTTCAGTCGCCGGGCTGCGCCGCAGCCCGGAGACGCTTCAGCGCGCGGTAGCCGTTGAAGATGCAGAAGAGGGCGAAGACATGGAATCCCAGCCCCAGCCAGTCGCTCCCCAGCAGCAGCAGCAAACCGTCCCCCGCGTAAAGAACCATGCCGACGACAAAGGCCCAGCCGTGGCCTTTGTTGGCAAACAGACCGAATAGCGCAAACAAGCCCGCCGCGAGGATGTCCAGCGCCACGGCCACTCCCACCGCTCCCGACCCCATGCCATGCGCGATGTGATCGATGATCTGGGTCACTCCCAGTCCGACCACGAATCCCCATCCGCTCCCGGACAGCGCCGCCACCGAGTTCACGACCGAGAGCCCGGCGATCCAGTAAAACCAGCTCGCGCCGGATTTGACCTGGCTGGCAAGCAAAACCGGGCCGTCGGCGGCCGGAGCGCCCGTGAGGGGGGCTGGGGCGGCGGGCGCGGACGTCGGCGCCGCCGCGGGCGCGGGTCCGGGCGCGCCCAGGGCCAGTTCGGGAAAGCTCGAGGCCGGCTGGAAGCCGCCCCCATCGCCACGCTGGACGCTGGTCTCCGCGGCGATCCGACCCTCGCGAACCCAGAGCCGCATTTGCTCCAGGCTGATGGGGCCGTATTCCTTGCCGTCGCCGCCGATCATCCGGTAGGTCGTCTCCATGCGCGGGTCCATTCGTTCGTTCCCAAGGGCGGTGCTGCGTGGCGCGGAACCTCCGCCCTCGTCCGCCGCCGACATCTCCGGCCGCAGCCGCGGCACAGGGAGTGGAACGCGCGCTTCTTCTCCCGCCAAACGGACCGGGTGTCAACGACAATCGGGCAGTCGCCTGGACCGGCCATTTTCCCCCGAAAAAGGGTTGGCAAGCCGCGCCGGCCTCGTATTGTTGGCTGACGTTGTCTGAACCTTGGAACTGAATTATGGCTAAACAAAGCAGAAACTCACGGTACCGCGAAAATCTGTCCGAAACGCCCGAGTGGCTGAAGGCGAAGAAATGCCCGCACCGGGACAAATACATGTCCGGCAAACGCATTCAGCCGCGCAACATCACCGGCAAGGAAAAGCTGGCCGACCTGGTGGACGAGGCCTTTCTGGCCTACAACGCCGCCCGCCTCAAGGAGGGCTGCCAGTTGTTTGTCGAGAAGATGCTCCAGCCCGATGTGACCATCGGCATGAGCATCGCCGGGGCCATGACCCCCGCCGGCATGGGCTGCTCGAGCGTGGTGCCCCTCATCAAGGCCGGGTTCGTGGACTGGATCGTGGCCACCGGCGCCAACCTCTACCACGACATGCACTTCGCGCTCAATTACCCCGTGCGCGTGGGCAGCTTCAAGATGGATGACACCGACCTGCGCAACAACGACATCGTGCGCATCTACGACGTCCTCCTGGGCTACAGCGACTGCCTCATGGCCACGGACGAAATCCTGCGCGAGATCCTCATCCAGCCCGAGTTTCAAAAGGAGATGGGCACCGCCGAGCTGCACTACCTCCTGGGCAAATACTGCGCCGAATGGGAACGCAAGCACGGCCTTAAGGACGTCTCGGTGCTCGCGGCCGCCTATCGCGCCGGCGTCCCCTGCTACACCTCCTCCCCCGGCGACTCCACCATCGGCATGAATGTGGCCGGCGTCGAGCTGCGCGGAAACAAGCTGCGCGTCAACCCCTCGATCGACGTGAACGAAACCACCGCCTTTGTGCTCGCCGCCAAGCGCGGCGGCGGCAAGAGCGCCGTGGTCCTTTGGGGCGGCGGCAGCCCGAAGAACTTCATGCTCCAGACCGAGCCCCAGATCCAGGAAGTCCTGCGCATCAAGGAATATGGCCAGGATTACTTCCTGCAGGTCACCGACGCCCGGCCCGACACCGGCGGTCTTTCCGGCGCCACCCCCAGCGAAGCCGTGAGCTGGGGCAAGGTGGACCCCGACCGCCTCCCGGACGCGGTCGTCTGCTACACCGACAGCACCATCGCCATGCCGCTCCTGGCTCATTACGCGCTCTCGCGCCACAAGCCGCGCAAGCTCAAGCGCCTCTACGACCAGCGCCCGAAGATGGTCAAAGCCCTCACCAAGGAATACTTCGCCCACAACAAGGTGAAGATGATCGACGGCTCTGAGCCCATGCTCGACTGAGCCAACCCGGGCATTCTCCTTCTCTGCCGCAGGGCCGGGTCCGCACCCGGCCCTGTCTCTTTTCGCCGATCAAGCCCAGTCACGTCAGGCGCGGAATCAGGGCTTCAGGAAGAAGCTTGCCAATCGCCGGCAATCGCCTTACCCCTGTTTCGAATCTGACCATGAAACTGCTCCCTTTCCTCGTGCTGGTGGGTCTGGCCTCGGCGGCCCCTGCGTCGGCGGCCGAGGACCTCGTTCACTCGGACGTCTTTGTCTCGGGCAAGGACGGCTACCATGGATATCGCATCCCCGCCATCGAACGCTATTCGCTCAAAGCCTCCGGCGACGAGCGCAACCGCATCTTGTGGACCGGTCCCAAGGGGCCCGGCCGGGCAAAGCTGGTGGTCCGCGTCAGCTACGACGAAGCCGAAACGTTCGCGAACGAGCGGCTCCTCTCCGACCAGTTGGCCGCCTATTCCGACCTCACGGTGCTCAAGGACAAGACCGTGGGGGTGCTCTGGGAGCGCGCCGACTACAAGTTCATCACCTTCACACGACTGACCCAGTCCTTCCTGGAGCCGAAATAGCGGCGCGCCTTTCCCCTCCTCGCAGCAGCAGCGTCTAACCGCTCGGACGAGGACGAAGCGCCGCTGTTGCTGCCGTGTCTCCCGAAAGACAATTGTCTAATAGCCGGGACTGACCCCTTTGTGGCTCGGAGCCACTCCCAGAGCGGCTGTGGCCTCACCACCAAGTTCAAACAGATTGCTGTAACCTCGGCGAGAGTTTCGGTCAGGAAAGGGGTGAAGCCGAAAAGCGGCTCGAGAGAACCTTGAAAGACGACGCGCATGAAAACAAGCATCCTGCTGGCAGCGACCGCAATTGGCGGGCTGGGATTGGCGACCGGCCTGGCCTTGATCCTTCCCCTGTCCCCGGCGCCGATAACCGGGGCCACCCCGGCGCCGCCGCCGGCCGCCCCGGCGGCAGCGGAGCCGGCGGCCCCCGCGGGGAACGCGGTGACGCGCTGTTTCACCAACCACGCCGCGCCGAGCTGGAATGCGGTCGAATCCGAAGATTATCGCCAGTACGTGGCCAACCTGCGCGCCATGGGGTGCCCCGAGGCCACGGTGCGGGACATTATCGTGGCGGACGTGAACAAGCTCTACGCCGCGCGGGAACGGGCGCTTGTGGGCGGCACGAACAAGTTCGAGTTCTGGAAAAAGCAGCGGCCGGCCCTGGATGAGGCCCGCCTGGCGCAGAAGCGCGAGCTGCTGGCAGAGAAACGGGCGGTGCTCAAGGAGTTGCTGGGCGCCGACGCGCCGGCGGCCGAGTCCGGGGCGGTCTCCCAAAGCGAAGCGCGGAAGGAGCAGGTGCTGGGGTTTCTGCCCAGGGAGAAACAGGACCAGGTTGCCGAACTGCGCGAGAGCTGCTCGATGAAGGTCCAGGCGTTAATGGCGGGCAAGGCGCGGCCCGACAAGAGCGATCTGGAGAGGATTCAAGCGCTCGAATCGGAGCTGCGCGAGAATGTCGCGCAGCGGCTCACGCCGCAGGAGATGGAAGACCTGGAGCTGCGGGCCTCCGGGACCGCCAACTACCTGCGGGCGACGCTGGGCGACTTCGAGATGACGGAGGAGGAGTTTTGCGCGGTGTTCAAGCTCCGAAAGGGGCTCGACGAGCAGTATGGGTACACTTCGCACGAGGACCCGCGGAAGGTCGCGGCCGAGGTCGCGGTCGAGCAGCAGGTGAAGGCGGCGCTGGGCGACGACCGTTACGCCCAGTACACCCGGGAGCGGAATTGGTCCACCTCGACGCTGCGGAATGTCGCCCGCGACTTCAACATCCCCAAGGAGACGGCCGTGCAGGTGTTCGACCTCAAAGGGCCGGCGCAGGAGGCGGCGACGCGCATCCGGATGGACAGTTCGCTGGCGCCGGCGCAACGACAAGAGGCGCTGCTGGGCCTTCAACAAGCGACCGTCGAGGGCATCGCGCGCGCGATCGGCGCGGACGCAGCCCAGGCTTATGCGCGGGAAGGCTCCTGGATTCGCGCGCTGTCCCGGGAGAAGTGAGCCGACTCGGCGGGTGCACTTCGATCAGCACGTAACGATGGCGCGAAGTCGAAACTTGCTGACGAGTCTTGTGCCTTCAGGTTCCGGGCCAATCGACAACCTGTATTGGATGCTGAACCGAGGGCGAGCCGCAATTGCGCGCGGATTTGGGGTGTCGTCCGAATCCAGGCCGAGGAACCGCGGCGCGGCGGCAAAGGGCCGCACAAGTCATTGGCCCAGGGTCTTCCCGTCCCGGCCGGCGCCTTGCAGAGGATGGCGGCGGGCAGCCCCGCTGCGCTTGCGTCGAAGCTGACGCGGCAGCACGAGGGCGCCTCCCAGAAAAGGCGGAATCCCGGTGGCGCTCAGTCCCGGAGCGCCTGGCCAAGCCATCCGCAAATCTCTTCGAGACGTTCGGCGTCGGTGGCGTCGAACGCGTCCAGCGTGTCCGAATCCACATCCAGCACGGCGCGCACGGCCCCGCGGCGATCCAGCACCGGGACCACGATTTCGGAGCGGGTGCTGCTGGAACAAGCGATGTGGAAGGGGAGGCGGCTGACATCCGGCACGAGCTGGGTGGCCCTTTCCCGGGCGCATTTTCCGCAAACCCCGCGCTCGAAGGGGATCGAGAGGCAGCCGTGCGTGCCCTGGTAAGGCCCGATCTTGAGCAGCCCCGGCTCAACCACGCGGTAGAAGCCGGTCCAGTCAAAGTGGTCCAGCCCGTGGTGCAGCTCGCAGACGATCGTCGCCATGAGAGCGATGTCGTCTGTCTCGCCCTCGATCAAGCTGCGGAGGCGCGCCCTCGCCTGCGCGTATTGAGCTTCCTTGTCCATGAGCGGCTCAGCGGGCGCGGCGGCCTTCGGGGCACTGGCGCAGGGCGGCGCGCAGGCGGGCGCGCTCGGCCGCGCTGGCCGGGCCGAGCGGACGCCGCGGCGCGCCGCAATCCCAGCCCATCAAACCGCAGGCGGCCTTGACCCACTGGGTGTATTTGCCGCCCCCTTCCATCAGTTCGAGGGTGGGGAGCATTTCGAAGAACAGCGTCCGGGCGGCGGCGTAGTCGCGCTTCACGGCGACCAGGTCGAACAGCCTGGCGTGCGAGGCGGGCAGCACGTTGACCACGCCGCCCACCCAGCCGGTCGCGCCCACCATCAGGCTTTCCAGGGCAATGGTGTCGCAGCCGCAGAAGACCCCCAGGCGGCCGCCGCAGCGCCGGAGCAACTCGGTGATGCGCGGCATTTCGCCGGTGCTTTCCTTGACGTAGCGCAGGTGGCGCAGCCCCGCCAGGCGCTCGATGAACTCGGGCGGCATGTCCACGCCGGTGCGCCCCGGGTAGTTGTAGAGCATGATGGGAATGCCGATCGCGTTGTTGACGGCGCGGAAATGGGCGTAGAGTTCGTCGGGACGCGGCAGCGAGTAATAGGGCGCCGCCAGCATGACGCCGTCGCAGCCCAGCGCCTCGGCCTGGCGGGAATAGGCGATGACTTCGCGGGTGGAACCGGCGTTGGCGCCGGCCACCACCGCGGCCCGCCCCTCGGCGGCCTCCAGGGTCAGCAAAAGCACGCGCTCGCGCTCCTCGGAGGTGAGGGCGTAATACTCGCCAGTGCTGCCCAGGGGCACGAGCCCGTTCACCCCCTGGCGGATCAGGTGATCCACCAGCGCCCCCAGTTTGTCGCAGTCGATTTCGCCGTCCGGCCGCATGGGCGTGACGAGGGCGGCGAGCACGCCCTGGAGTCTGCCGGTCTGCTGCTGTGGTTTGCCTGTTTTCATGGTCAAGGGAAGAGCATGGGGTTGGACGGCGCGCGCGGGCTCAAGCCAACTGCATCCAGATGGTCTTGAGTTCGGTGTACTGCTCGTGGGCGAAGATGGATTTGTCGCGCCCGGCAAACCCGGATTCCTTGTAGCCGCCGAAGGGGGTGGTGATGTCGCCCTCGGAATAGCAGTTGACGGAGACGGTGCCGGCGCGGATGGCGCGGGCGACGCGATGGGCGGTGTTGAGGTCGCGGGTGTAGAGCGAGGCGGCCAGGCCATAGTTGGTGTCGTTGGCGATGGCCACCGCCTCCGCCTCGGTCTTGAAGGAGATGACCGAAAGCACGGGGCCGAAGATCTCCTCGCGCGCGATCTTCATGCGGCTGTCCACGCCGTCGAAGACGGTGACCTCGACGAAGTAGCCGCCGGATTTCTCGAGAATCCGGCGGCCGCCGAGGGCCAGGCGGGCCCCGTCGCTCCTGCCGGCGTCGATGTACCCCAGCACCTTTTCGAGATGGGGCCGCTCGATCATGGATCCGACGCGGGTGGCCGGATCGAGGGGATCCCCGACGGTCCAGGACCGGGCCAGCTTCACCAGGCGGTTGAGCAGGTCGTCTTTGACGGACGCGTGAACAATGAGCCGGGAGCCGCAACTGCAGTTTTCGCCCATGTTCCAGAAGGCGGAGCTGACAGCGTTCTGGGCGATGAGATCGAGGTCGGGCGGGTCGGCCAGCACCACCTGGGGGCTCTTGCCGCCGCATTCCAGGATGACCCGCTTGAGGTTGGATTCGGCCGAGTATTTCAGGAAGAGGCGCCCCACTTCGGTCGAGCCGGTGAAGGCGGCCATGTCCACGTCCGGATGCCGGCCGATGGCCTGGCCGGCGGTGGGGCCGAAGCCGGGCACGACATTGAACACGCCCTCGGGCAAGCCGGCGGCGGCGGCCAGTTCGGCCATGCGCAGCGCGCTGAGCGAGGTTTGCTCGGCCGGCTTGAGGACCACGCTGTTGCCCGCGGCCAGGGCCGGGCCGATCTTCCACGCGGCCATCTGCGCGGGAAAATTCCACGGCACCACGCAGCCGACCACGCCCACGGGCTCGCGCAGGATCAGGGCCAGGTTCTCGGGGCCGGTGGGCGAGACCCGGTCATAGAGCTTGTCGATGGTCTCGGCGTGCCAGCGGATGCACTGAACCGTGTCCGGGAGATCGAGGGTGGCGCAGTCGGTGATGGGCTTGCCGGCTTCCAGGCAATCCAGCAGCGCCAGCTCGCCGACGTGCGTTTCGAGCAGATCGGCGAAGGCCAGCAGCGTCTTCTTGCGGTCGGCCGGCTTCATCCGCGACCAGTTCCCGGCCTCGAACGCGCGCCGCGCCGCCTTGACCGCGGCGTCCACGTCGGCCGCGTCGCACTCGGCCACCCGGGCGATGGGCCGGCCCGTGGCCGGATTCTCGGTGACAAAGGTCCTGCCGGACTTCGCCTTGACGAACCGGCCGCCGACGAAGGCCTGGGTGCGGAACTTGAGTTTGGCCACCGCGTTCCGGATGGCTTTGGATTCGAGCTTGAGGGTCATGGGCATCCTTGTGGATTTGGACGGACAGTCGGGTTTGTGTGCGGGAGCCCCGCCAGCGAGCCGACGCTGGCGGGAAAGACGGGCGGGCGCGTTCCCTCGCGTTCCCAGCCAAAAAGGAAGCGGGCGGCGGCGCCGCACACGCGCCCCTGGCACGCGCCCATGCCGCAGCGCGCCTGCAGCTTTGCCGCCCGCCAATGATCCTGGCTTTCCATGTCGCGCCGCGTCACATCTTCGCACCGGCACACGATCGTTTCCGGTGTGGTAATGAGGCGCAGTTCGGGCCGCAAGGCAAAAGCGACGCGAAGGGAATCCCGGAAACGGGTCCAGGCGGCGCGCCGGCCGAAAAGCGCCTTGGCCTGGTCCCGCCTTTCCGCGGCCGCCAGGCCGGCGATTTCGCCCTCGGCCAGCGCGCAATCGGCGCCGCCGATCCCCGTGGGCTCGCCCGCGCAGAAGACGCCGACGACGCTGGTTTCCTGGAATGAATCGACGCGGACCCGGTCTTCTTCGACCCGGCAGCCCAGGAGCAACGGCAGCTCGAGGTTGGGTTCGAGGTGAAAGGCGCAAGCCAGGTAATCGCACGGCTCCGTCCACGAACGGGCGCCGGTTGTGAGGGTGACGCTTTCGAGGCGGTCGGCGCCTTGGGCGCGCACGGGCCAGGCGCCCGCGCGATAAGGAGCCCCCCACAGCCCCGACCCCAGGCTGAGGCCTTGCAGCAGCTTGCCTGGATGCCGGCCCAGGCTCGCGCCGAAGCCCAGCAGCCGACGCCACGGGGCCTGTTCGGCGATAAGCCGAATGCGCGCCCCATGTGCCTTCAAGCCGTGCGCCGCCGCCAGCAGCAGCGGTCCGCTGCCCGCCACGACCACCTTGCGGCCGGCCACAGGCCAACCGCTCCTGGCCATGGCGTGAAGGCCTCCGGGCCCGAGCACCCCTGGCAAGGTCCAGCCCGGAAAAGGCAGGAACAGCTCCCGCGCGCCGGTCGCCAGCACCAGGCTGCGCCAGTCGATTTCGAGGGGGCCGTCCGGGGCCTCGGCCAGGAGAACGTTGCGTCTCGGCGCAGCCAGCGCCGTGGTTCGCAGGCACAGGCGCGCGCCCGATTCGCGGAAACGCCGCCGCCAGGCCCGCTGCTGCGAACCGCCCGGGGCGGACTCCTCTCCGCGCCAAATCTGGCCGCCCGCCCAGGGCGATTGGTCCAGGACGACGACACGGGCGCCGCTTTCGGCGGCGGCGCACGCCGCCGCCAGGCCCGCCGGACCGGCGCCCACCACGAGCACGTCGCAATCCATTCGCCGCGTCTCGGGAACGGCAGGAGGCGCGGAGACATCCGGCGCCGCGGCGTTGTTCCCGCTCTCAGTCATCGGTGCAGACCTCCATCCCCGGTTCGCAAAGAGTGAGACAACTGCGGCAGTGGGGCTGGCCGTTCACGCATACCCGGCACTCGAAACAAACGCCCATCCCGCAGAGCGGCCCCCGGGCCTCGCCATGGACGGACCGCCGGAAGCGCGTGATCCCGGCCTGGGCCAGGACCACCGACAGCAGCGCGCCGGCAGGCACAGTCAGCGGCCGGCCATTCACAGAAATCGTGACGTGGTCACCCATGCCGGGCGCCTCCTTTCTCGAGGCGCGCGGGAAGGTAGGGCTCGACGGGAATCCCGGGTGTCCGCCCCAGGATCTGGTCCGCCAACAGCCGGCCCGTACCCAGCGAGGTGGTGATGCCGAGCCCTTCGTGGCCGGTCGCCAGCCAAACACGGCCGCCCGGGCGCGCCGGCCCGATGAGCGGCAATTTGTCCGGGGTGGCCGGCCGGTGTCCCGCCCAGCACCGCAGGGCCGTGAGCCGGCTCAAGCCGGGCAAATACTCGAACGCCCGGCGCAGCATCCGCTCGAGGATCGCGTGCTCGACGGCGGTGTCGGCCACGTCGAACTGCCGCGAAGAGCCGATGAGCATCTGACCCGTCTTGCGCGGCTGGAGGTTGAAGGCCACGGAATCGGCGGCCATGGCATGGGCGCTCTTCAGGTAACCCAACTCGACGATCTGGTGGCGCGCGAAGCGGGGATGACGCTCGGTGATAACCAGGTGGCCCTTGCGGGGGCGCACAGGCAGACCCGGGCTGAGCGAGGGAGCGGCGCAGCCCGCGGCGTTCACCACCAGCCCGCCGTGGATACGGCTGCCGTCGGCCAGCGCTACGCTGCCATCGGCGTCGAGGGAAACCGCTTCGACGCCGGTTCGGACCTCAAGAGCGCCGGCGCCGGCGCCCCGCTGGAGAAGAAACTGGGCCGCTCGCGGGGGATAGAGAACCGCGTCATCGACCACGCGCAGCCCTCCGACCAGCCCCTGACGCAGGTTCGGCTCGGCCTCGGCCAGGCCGCAAGCGTCCAACGTCTCCACCCGCACTCCCTGCTCCCGGTAGAACGCGCCTTTCCGGCGGACTTCGACCAATTCCGAGTCGTCCGCCGCCACCCACAGCGTGCCGCACGGATCGAACTCGACGTCGGCCGGAAGCTCGTCCGCCAGCTCGCGCCACAGCCGGCGGGAATACTCGGTCAGCCGAAACTGGGCGGGGGAATCGTCCATGACGACGAGGTGGCCCATGCCGGCGGCGGTGGCGCCGCCTCCGACCGGGCCGCGCTCCAGCACCAGCGTCTTGAGCCCGCTCCGGGCGCATTCGGCCGCGCAAGCCGCTCCCACGATTCCGGCGCCCACGATGATGACGTCGGCGCGCGCGCTCATTTGCGGATGCCCCAGCAGAACGGATCGGCCGGGTCCAGCAGCAGGGTGGTCTCGGCGTTGACGAAGGCCTCGCCGGTGATGGCGGGCTCGATGCCGCCTTCCGCGCGGCGGCGGTAACGGCCGGTGAACCGGCTGCCCAGAATGCTCTCCTGCACCCACTCCCGCCCCTCCTCCAGCTTGCCGTCCTCGGCCAGGCAGGCCAGCTTGGCGCTGGTGCCTGTCCCGCAGGGGGAGCGGTCGTAAGCGCGGCCGGGGCACAGCACGAAGTTGCGCGAATGCGCCCCCGGCGCGGCGGGCGGTCCGAACAGCTCGACGTGGTCCACCTCGGGAAACCCCTGGGCGTTGACGGCCTGGCGCAGGCGCCAGCAGTAATCGGTGAGTTCCTCGACCCGGTCCAGCCGGAGGGCCAGCCCGGGGCTTTCCGCCAGAAAGAACCAGTTGCCGCCCCAGGCCACATCGCCCGTCACCGCTCCCAGGCCCGGCGCCTCCACGGTGAGACCTTTGCGCGCCCGGTGGCTGGGGACATTCAGCACGGTCACCCGACTGTCGCCGTGCCAGGTCACGGTCACGATACCGACGGGGGTTTCGATGCGGTGTTCCCCGGGACGCAGGCGGCCCAGGCGCCCCAGCGCCACCACCAGCCCGATGGTCCCATGGCCGCACATCCCAAGGTAACCGACATTGTTGAAGAAGATCACGCCCGCGGCGCAGGTGGCGTCCTCGGGCTCGCACACCAGCGCGCCCACGGTGACGTCCGAGCCGCGGGGTTCGTTGGCCACCGCCGAGCGAAAGCGGTCGAAGCGCCCGGCAAAGCGCTCCCGCCGCTCGCGCAACGGGCCGGTCCCGAGCTCCGGGCCTCCCGAGAGCACCACCCGCGTGGGCTCCCCCCCCGTGTGCGTGTCGATCACCGTCATCCGCCTGACTGAAGCCGCGTTCATAGCCGGGAACAGCCTGCGCCCGGGGGCGCAGGTTTGTCTTGTCCCGGAGGCCAGCGCCGACTTTAATTTCTGCACAATCGGCCTGTGCCACGACAAGACACCACCCGGCGGCTGGCGGACCTGCTGGCCCAATTGGACGAGCCCTTCACGGGCGAGGCGCTCTTCGACTGCTGCGCCGACCTGGTGTTCTTCATCAAGAACCTCCGGGGCGAATACGTGGCGGTGAACCGGGAGATGGTCGAGCGCTGCGGCCTGCGCGCCAAGAGCGACATCCTGGGGCGGCGGGCGGACGAGGTGCATCCGCCGCCGCTGGGGGCCAGCTACCGGGCGCAGGACGAACGCCTGCTGCGCACGGGCGAGCCGATCCTGAACCAGCTCGAGCTGCAGCTCTACCATTCGGGGCGCCCGGGCTGGTGTCTCACGCACAAGCTGCCGCTGCGCGGGCGGCAGGGCCAGGTGGTGGGACTGGTGGGCGTCTCGCAGGATTTGCACGCTCCGCGCGACCGCGGGGCCGATTACGCGCAGGTGGCGGCGGCGATCGACCGCATCCAAACCCATTTTGACGAGCCGCTGCGCATCCCGGAACTGGCCGCCCGCGCCGGGCTCTCTCCCTACCAGTTCGACCGGCGCATCCGGCGCATCTTCCAGCTCACCGCCGGCCAGTTCATCCACAAAGTGCGGTTGGAGGCGGCCTTGCGGCGGCTGCGCGAGAGCGCGGACCCCATCGGCCAGATCGCCCTGGACTGCGGCTACGCCGACCAGAGCGCCTTCAGCCGGCAGTTCCGCCAGACCGTGGGCCTGACTCCGGGACAGTTCCGCCTCGTGGAGGCTTCAGCCAGAAAGCACGGGAAATGACAGAACAAGCACGGCGGCCAGACCGATGAAGATGATCTCCCTCGCACCCACTTCGGCGGCTGCTTTGACTGGCGAGGGCGCGGTGGGCGCGTTGGCGAGTGTTGGGCCACGTTCCGCTGTCTTCCCCCGGCCACGGGCAAACTGATGGCGGCCGAGACATGCAGGAAGCGATCACCTTCACTCGGTTGTCAACAGTGCGGCGAACCGTAACGGACACAGGGATTTCATCTGGCATTTGCTTCGGCGGGGGTTTTCCGGTTAATTAGGCCCATGCGGAATCCAATCATCGTTGCGCTGGATGTGCCCACGTCGGACCGAGCCCTGGCGCTGGCCGGGCAACTGGCCCCTGTGGTCGGCGCGTTCAAGATCGGCAAGGAGCTGTTCACCAGCGCGGGGCCGGAAATGGTCCGGCGCATCCGCGCCACCGGCGCGGCCGTCTTTCTGGATCTGAAGTTCCACGACATCCCCAACACCGTCGCCCGGGCGGTGGCGGCGGCCGTGCGGCTGGACGCGCAGATGCTCACCATCCACACCAGCGGCGGGCTGGCGATGATGCAGGCCGCCGAGGAGGCCGCACAGAAAGCCGCCGCGGAAGCGGGCCGCGAAGCCCCGCTGGTGCTGGGTGTGACGGTGCTGACCAGCCTGGACAGCCAGGCATTGATGGAGGTGGGGATGGAGCCCAACGTGGGGCGGCAGGTGGAACGGTTGGCCAGCCTGGCGGCCCGGGCCGGTTTGCGCGGGCTGGTTTGCTCGCCGCTCGAAGTCGCGGGCCTGCGCCAGTTCCTCCCTTCGCGCATGCAATTCGTCACCCCAGGCATCCGCACCGGCCGCGAGAAAGCCGACGACCAGAAGCGGACGCTGACGCCGCGCGAAGCGATCGAGGCGGGAGCGAGCTGGCTGGTGATCGGGCGGCCCATCTGCGCGGCGGAGAATCCCCGGGCCGCCGCCGAGGCCATCCTGGCGTCGCTGGCCTGACGTTCGGGCGCATGGCCTGGAAACGCAGAGCGGGCGGGGGGCTGCTGGCCCTGATCGGCTTTCTGCTCTCGCCGTTGTCGTGGTGGAACGACCTGGTGGTGAACGTGCCCCTGGCGGTGGGCGCGGCCTGGCTGGTGGCGTGGGTGCATCCCCCCGCTTTCCAGGCGGCGGCGGTGGTGGCTTACTGGCTGACCAACGTGCTCGGGCTGGTTTTGCTGCACAAGGGCGCCCGGCAGGCCGCAGGCGCCGAGAAACCCGCCATGAGCCGGCGGCGCGAGTTGCTGCTGGACCTGGCGGTGTCGGCCGCCTACACGCTTCTCATCGTGCTGCTGATCCAGCTCAAGGTGCTCCAGCCGGTGGGCGATTACTTCGCCGGGCGGCGCTGAGCTTTTGGCTCGCGCGCGCGCTTTTCGCGGCGTAGTGTGACACGCAAGAAAGGCAGCAGGCATGAAACGCTTTGCGACATCCCTTGGCGCGGCCGCGGCCGCCGCGCTGATTCTCTGTGGCTGCTACAGCTTCAGAACCCGACACGACTACGACCCGGCCGCGAACTTTTCCCGGTACAAGACCTACCGGTTTGCGGCGGCCGCCGCGCCGAAGGACGCCTCGGCGCCGGTGACCGATCCGATCATCGACCGGCGGGTCAAGCAGGCGCTGGAAAAGGCGTTGGCGGCCAAGGGCCGCCGTCAGGCCCAGGGCGGTCAGGCCGATTTCTGGGTGTCGTTCGTTCTGGTGATCGAACGCTACGTCGTTCCGGAGTATTACGGCTATTACGGACCCTACATGTACGGGTGGGCCAGCGTCTATCCCAGGACCTTCGAGGAAGGGGTGCTGGTGGTGGACATCCTGGACGCGGGCACGCGCAAACTGGTCTGGCGGGGCTCGGTGTCGGACGCCCTGGGGTCACGGCGCAGCCCGGAAGCCCGCCAGGCTGCGCTGGACAAGGCAGCGGCGAAGCTGCTCAAGCGATTTCCGCCCGCGCAAACGGGCCCGGCCAAAACCCAGCCGTAAATCATGGCGGTCCCGATCCTCACCGTCAGCCAGATGCGGCAGTGGGAGCAGGCCGCATGGAGCGCCGGGCAGACCGAGGCCGCCGTCATTGCCCGCGTGGGAGCGTTGGTCGCCGAGCGCGTCCTTCAACTCACCCGCCCCGGCGAGTCCATCCTGATTCTCGCCGGCAAAGGGCACAACGGCGACGACGCGCGGCAGGCTCAGCCCCACCTGGCCTCGCGTTCGGTGCAACTCCTGAATGTTCCTGACGCCTCGGCGGCCCTGGCAGCGGTGGAGGCCGCCCTTCGCAAACGCCCCGCGCTGGTGATCGACGGCCTCTTCGGAATTGGCCTGAACCGGCCGCTGGATGCCCCCTGGCGCACGCTCATCGAGACGGTCAACGAAGCCGGGCTGCCCGTGCTGTCGGTGGACACTCCTTCCGGCCTGAACGCGGAAACAGGCCGGACGGAGGGGGCCGCCATCGTTGCCTGCATCACCTTGACGCTCGGCGCCCCCAAGGCCGGACTCCTGGCTTCCGAAGCCCAGCCTTATGCGGGCCGGATCGAACTGGCCCGGGACATCGGCCTTGGGCCGTGCCCGGCGACCAGCGGCCTGTGGTGGACCGAGACCGGCGATTTTGCGGGGTTCCCGCCGCGCCGCCCGGCCGCCGCCAACAAGGGCGTGTTTGGACACCTGGCCATTGTGGCGGGGAGCCTGGGCTACCACGGCGCGGCCGTGCTGGCCGCGCGAGGCGCCCAGCGCGCTCAACCCGGCCTGATTACGGTGCTGCCGCAATCCGACGTTTACACACCCGTGGCCTCGCAGCTTCAGGCGGCGATGGTGCGGCCATGCGATCCCGAGTTCAGCGCCAAGCCCTACAGCGCGCTCATGGTCGGGCCCGGCCTGGCGGCGGCCGACATTCCGGAAGCGCTTCGCGCGCGGGTCGCCGAGCTCTGGCGAGAACTGGAGGCGCCCATGGTGGCGGATGCCAGCGCCCTGGACTGGCTGCCTCCGCACGCATCGACGCCGTCGGACGCCATCCGGGTCATCACGCCCCACCCGGGCGAGGCGGCGCGCCTGCTCGGGCGCCGTCCAGCGGACGTGCAGGCGGATCGGCCCCGGGCGTTGCGGGAGCTTTCGGCCCGCCATGGCGGCTGCTGGGTGGTTCTCAAAGGGCAGCATACGCTGGTGGGACGTTCCGAAGGCGACCTCTACATCAACAGCTCCGGCAATCCGGGCCTGGCCCAGGGCGGCAGCGGCGATGTGCTTGCCGGC
>JAKLEJ010000040.1 GCA_022711695.1 Verrucomicrobiota bacterium
GGCCCCATCGAGAAAGCCATCGACGAAGAGATGGCCCGATTGCTGGCGCAAGGCCCCACCGCGGCCGAGTTGGAGCGGGTCAAGGCCCAGTTCGAAGCCGGCTTCATTCGCGGCATCGAGCGGATTGGCGGCTTCGGCGGCAAGTCCGACATTCTGGCGCGGGACTTCGTCTTTACCGGCCGGCCGGACTACTATAAGACCATGCTGCGGGAATCGCGCGAGGCCTCGGCGAGCGATCTCCTCGATGCGGCGCGCCGCTGGCTCAGCGACGGCCAGTTTATCCTCGAAGTCGAGCCCTTCCCGGAGTTCGCCACAGCCAAGAGCGATGTGGATCGCAGCAAGCTGCCGGTCCCTGAACTCAAGCCCGAGGGGCGCTTCCCCGTCTTCGAGCGCGCCAAACTCGACAACGGCCTGAGCCTGATCTTCTGCCGGCGGCCCTCGGTGCCGGTGGTCCAGTTCAGCCTGCTGCTGGACGCGGGCTTCGCGGCGGACCAGTTCGCCAGCCCGGGCGTGGCCCGGATGGCCATGGACATGCTGGACGAGGGAACCCGGAAACGCACCGCCCTTCAGATCAGCGACGAGCTTGACGCCATTGGCGCCAGCCTGAGCGCGGGGTGCGACCTGGATACCGCCGTGGTCTCGCTCAACACCCTCAGCGCGCGCCTGCCCAAGGCCCTCGAGATCTATGCGGATGTGATCCTGAACCCGGCCTTCGCCGAGGCGGACTTCCAGCGCCTGCAGAAACAGCGCCTGGCGGCGATCCAGCGCGAGAAAGCCGAGCCCAACAGCCTGGCCCTGCGCGTCATGCCCCAACTCCTTTACGGGGCGGGCCACGCCTACGGCAATCCGTTCACGGGCAGCGGCACCGAGGCCGCCGTCTCGAAAATGACCACCGCCGACATGCGCAAGTTCCACCAAACCTGGTTCCGGCCCAACAACGCCACCCTCCTCATCGTGGGCGACGCCGCCCTGTCCGACCTCGTTCCCCGGCTCGAGCGGCTCTTCAAGGGCTGGAAGGCCGCCGAGGTTCCGAAGAAGAACCTCGCCTCCGTGCAGCCGCCGGCCAAAGGCGGCATCTATGTGCTCGACCGCCCCGGCGCGCAGCAGTCGGTCATCTTCGCGGGCCTGGTGTCGCTGCCCAAGGCAAACCCGGACGAAATGGCCATCGAGACCATGAACTTCATTCTGGGCGGCACCTTCACCAGCCGCATCAACATGAACCTGCGCGAGGAGAAGCATTGGACCTACGGCGTGCGCAGCATGCTGGTCGATGCCCGCGGGCAAAGGCCTTTCCTCTGCATCGCCCCGGTCCAGGGCGACAAGACCAAGGACGCCGTTGCCGAACTGGACAGGGAATTCCGCGAGATCGCCGGGAAGAAACCCCCGACGGCTGAGGAACTCAAGAAGGCGGTCACGGACAAAACGCTCAGCCTCTCGGGCCGCTGGGAGACCATGGGCGCCGTGGGCGGCAGCCTCGCCCAGATGGTCCGCTTTGGGCTTCCGGACGACTACTTCCAGACTTATGCGTCCAAAATCCTGGCGCTGACCCAGGAGGACCTGGGCCGGGCGGCCAGGACCGTGGTGTTGCCGGACAAGCTCGCTTGGGTCGTGGTGGGTGACCGCGCCAAGATCGAGGCCGGCTTGAAGGAGCTGAATCTCGGCGAGGTGAAGTACCTCGATGCCGACGGCCAGCCGCTCAAGAAGTAGATCGCCGTTTCAAAGCGCCGCAGAAGCGGCGCAGTCCAAAACGCTGGCGCGCCTTGGCGGGCGTGGGTCGCGGGAGGTCCGCCAGGTTTTGGAGCGCGGCGGTTCTGCGCCGCTTTGTGGGATTTTGCGGTTCCACTGGACCTCCCGGCAACCTCGGCGGGTGGCGCCCGGTCCGGCTCTCGAAAGCGCCGCGGCCGCGGCGCAGTGCAAATCGATCGAGCGCTTGGCGGGCTAGAGGATTTTGGCCATTTCCTCCATCCGGCGCAGCGCTTCGGGAGACAGCCCGCGTTCGGGGCGCGGCGCCGCGCTCAGGCCCTCCGCCGGTCTGACGCCCAGGAGTTCGGCTTTTCGCTCGGCCAGAGCGAGCTGTTTGAAACGCAGCACCAGCGATAGCAGCGTCGCCAACCGCCTGAGGTCGGGGTTCTCCTTCGCAACTTCCTCGAACGCCATTTCGCTGAGGAACCGCGCCGCGCTGGCATCCAGTTCGGGAGCGGCCCTGGCCAGCGGCCGGCGGGTCCACCGGGCCAGGCGTCGATTCGCGGCGATGCGGCCGATGGCCTCGCGGGCTTGAGCTTTCGCCCGGGCTTTCAGGGGTGGGTGTCGTCGGTCCTGCTTTGGCATGCTTTTGAATCCAAAGCCTGCCGATCGACGGCGCCGCACGCACGTTTCCCGGCAACAGAATCGTTCGGAACGACGGGACGCGGCCGGCTTGATCCGGCGGCCCAGGCGGCCCGGCATCGAGTGCGGCCCGTCCCACGCGCCGGTGGTGCGCGCAGACGTTCCGGGGCGGACGCCCGACTACGCCTCCGGGCGCAGGAACTCCCGGGCTGCGGCGTCGGCAAAGCGCAACCCCAGCGGGGTCAGGCGCAAGCCCTCTTCGTCGGCTTGCAGCCAGCCGCGGGCGGCGAGCTCCCCGATTTCCGTTTTCCAGTGCGTCCGCAGGTCGAAGCCGCTGACCTGCTGGAAGAGCGTCCACGGCCAGCCGGCGGTCAGGCGCAGTCCGAAGGCGGCCGTTTCGCCCGCACGGCCCAGGGGGGAGAGCTTTTCGCGGAAATCGATGGGCGCGGCGCCGCTCTCGACCATTCCACAGTAGCGCGCCGTATCCTCGATGTTGCGTGTGCGCACCCCGTCCACGTAAGTCGTGGCCCCGGGGCCCAGGCCAATGAACGAACCGCCGCGCCAGTAGTTGAGATTGTGGCGGCAGGCATGGCTGAGGATTTGAGCGGGGGGCGGCCCGAGGTGACGGGCAAAGTTCGACACTTCGTATTGGTTAAATCCGCCGGCCTTCGCCGCCTCCACCAGGTCCTCGTACATGTCGCAGGCGAGATCCTCGTCAACGTCGATCGCCCCGGCCTGGAGCTGCTCGAAGAGGGGGGTGTCCTCCTCGTAGATCACCTCGTAGCTGGACAGGTGCTCGCTGCCCAGCCGCAGCGCCTCCTCCAGGGTGGAGCGCCACACCGACCGCGTTTGGCCGGGGATGGCGAACATCAAATCGAGGTTCAGGTTGGCGAACCCCATCCGGCGCAGCAGGTCGAAGGTCTTGAACACATCGTCGCGGCTGTGAATCCGGCCCAACCGTTCGAGCAGGGCCTCGTCCATGGACTGAACTCCCAGGGAGAGCCGGTTCACGCCTGCGTCCCGCCAGCAGCGCGCCTTCTCCTCCGAGACCGTCGCCGGATTGCACTCGATCGTCCATTCCCTGGCGCCCAGCAGGCCCAGCCGGTCCATGGCCCCGAGGATCTTCTGCCATTGCGCCCGCGGGAGAATCGAGGGGGTGCCGCCCCCAAAGAAGACTGTCTCCGGACGCAGACGTGGCGCCGCCTGCTCCAGTTCGCGGGTCAACGCCTCCGTGAATCGCTCCATGGCCCCCTCTCCCGCCACTTCAGAGTAAAAGGCGCAGTAAACGCATTTGCGCGCGCAAAATGGCACATGCACGTAGAGACTCCGGACTGGATTCTCGTCAGCCTCGCCCATGCCCGCCAGAATCCCCGGAGCGGCCCGCGCTGTCCAGATCGCAACACACCCCCGAATCCGCGGCTGACGTCTGTGGACTGTGGGGCGAGAGTCGAGAGAGTCCTTGCCGAATGCGGCGCCGGTTGGCGGCGCAGAGGGTGCGCGGATTCAAATCAGCCGGCTTGTCCCGACGCGCCGACAATCATCCGCGCCTGTTTCCGCCTGGGGTTTGCCCCGCGGCGCGGAACCAAGCCTGACGTCTGGGTGTGCCTGAGCGTTACACGCGCGGCTGGGTCTTGTGTTCGACGTTTTCGGCCTTAAGCCCCTTGGGCCCCTGGACCAACTCGTAATTGACCACCTCGCCGGTCTCCAGGGACCGGTATCCCCCGCCTCTGATGGTGGTATAGTGCACGAACACGTCCTGCCCCGAATCACCCACGATGAAGCCAAAACCCTTCTTGCGATCCCACCACTTGACTTTTCCACTGGCCATAAAGAACTCCTGCGACACGACGCCAAAACATCGCCCTTTGGCCCCCCTCCAAGGTCCGATGCGGTACACGATGCTAAGGCGTCTAAAACACTATCGAACTGAGGATTAGTGTCAAGCGTTGCCGATTCTTTTTACATTTGCACCGCGAGACCCGCTCCGCGCCGATTCCACGAATAGCCGCGCGTGCGGGAGTTTTGGGCCGTTTTCGCCCGAGGGTGGCCGCGTTGCCCCGGGTTCGGCGCCCTTGGCCGGTTGCGTGTTCGGCAAGGACTCTCGCCTCACAGTCCGGAGACGTCAGACGCGGATTCGCGAGCAGGGAGGCTCGCTTGACAAGGGAGGGAGAACTGGACCACCCTTGCGCCATGAGCACCAAAGCACTGGCCCTGCACGGCGGCCCCCGCGCGGTTGTGGACCCGCTTCCCCATTGGCCGAGCTTCGACGACAAGGCCATTCGCGATGTGGAGGCGGTGCTGCGCTCGGGCCGGGTGAACTACTGGACCGGCCGTCGCGGGATGGAATTCGAGAAGCGCTTCGCCGAGTGGCAGGGCAGCCGCTATGCCGTCAGCGTGGCTACAGGCACTGCGGCCCTGCACGTCAGCCTGACGGCCCTGGGCATCGGCCCGGGGGACGAGGTGATTGTGCCGAGCTACACGTTCATCGCCTCGAGTTTTTCGATCGTCCAGGCCGGGGCGATCCCGCGGTTCGCGGATGTGAATCTCGAGGACCACTGCATCAGCCTGGCCTCCGCCGAAGCCCTGGTGACCGAGCGCACCCGGGCCATCATGCCGGTCCACCTTTACGGCAACGTGTGCGACATGGACCCCTTGACCGCCTTCGCCCGGAAACACAAGCTCTTCGTGATCGAGGACAACGCCGAGGCGTTCGGCGGCGCGTACAAGGGCCGGAAGACCGGCGCCCTGGGCGACATGGCCGGCTGCAGCTTCTGCCAGAACAAGACCTTCACGACCGGGGGCGAGGGCGGGATGGTGACCACGGACAACGAGGACCTGGCCTGGGCGGCGCGCAGTTTTCGCGACCACGGCTACGATGTGAAGGACCGCCTCAACCTGCTCGAGATGGAGCAAAAGCTCTCCTACATCCACAACCTGGTGGGCTGGAACTACCGCATGACGGAGATGCAGTCCGCCATCGGCCTGGCCGAATTGGAGCGCATGGACACGTGGAACATGCCGCGGCGACGCCGCAACGCCGGCATCATCCTTGAAGCCCTCCGCGACGAGCCGCTGGTGCGCTTCCGTCCCATCGACACCCCCGAGCGGCAAAATGGCTGGTATGTGATGGCCTTCTCGCTCGACATCGAGAACATGCGCTGCGACATCCACGAGTTTGTGAAGGCTGCGGGCGCCGAGGGCGCCCCGTGCTGGCGGGTGTTCTGGCCGCAATGCCATACCGAGCGCGCCTTTCGCGACGGCAACGCGTTCGGGCGCTCCGGCTTCCCCTTCAAGTCTCGCGAATACACCCGCCCCGCCAGCGCGGATTACTCGAACGTTTCGGTGCCCAACGCCCTTTGGCACCAGGCCCACACCTTCACCTGTTTCGCCTACCCGGTTTATGAGCCGCATCACTGCGAACAGATCGGGGTTGCGCTCAAGAAGGTCATTCGCGCTTATGCCAAATGACCCCGGCCCGACTTCCCCGGAATAACACCATGACCTCCATGATCCGATGGGGCGTGATCGGTTCAGGCGGAATCGCCCGCCGCCGCACGATCCCGGAAGGGCTGGCCCGGGCGCGGAATGCCCAACTGGCGGCCGTGCACGACGTCAACTCGCAGGCCAACGCCGAGGTGGCCCGCCAGTTCGGGGCCCGCGCGGCCGGCAGCGTCGAGGAGTTGCTGGGCTGTGAACTCGACGCCGTCTATATCGCCTCGCCGCCGCGGCATCACCGGGAGCAGGCCGAAGCCTGCGCCGCCGCCGGCCGGCATGTTCTCTGCGAAAAGCCGCTGGGGTTGACGGTGACCGACGCGGAGTCCATGGCCGCCGCCTGTCGGCAGGCCGGCGTGCGCCTGGGCACGGCTTTCATGATGCGGTTTCACGCCCAGCACCAGGCGGCGCTGCGGCTGATTCGCGAGGGCCGGCTGGGCCGGCTGGTTTTTGCGCGCGCCCAGCTCTCCTGCTGGTATCCGCCGATGCCTGGCGCGTGGCGACAGGACCCCGCCCAGGGCGGCGGCGGCTCGCTCATGGACATGGGCGGCCATTGCATCGACCTCCTGGAAATGTTCTTCGGCCAGGCGAGCGCCGTGAGTTGCTTCACCAACCGTACCGTGCACAGCTACGCCTCGGAAGACAGCGCCGTGGTGAATCTCCGTTTTGCCAACGGCGCGCTCGGCGTCGTGGATGCCTTCTTCTGCGTGCCCGACGAGGCCAGCCAGAACCGGCTGGAACTGTATGGCGAGCGGGGGAGCATCCTCGCCAGCGGCACCATCGGACAGGGCGAGCGCGGCGAGATGCGGGCGTTCCTCAAGGACGCCGCCGGGGGCTATGACGCCCGGCAGACGCGCTCCTCGGCGGCGGGCCTGCCGCTTGAGCCCGAGCCGGTGAACCTGTATCGCGCCGAGATCGAGGAGTTCAGCCAGGCGCTCCTGGAAGGACGCGAGCCCTCGAATGACGCGGGGCCGGGCTTGCAGAGCCAGCGAGTGCTGGCGGCCTGTTACGAATCGGCCCGCCTGGGCCGCGCGGTGAATCTTCCCACATTCATGCCATGAGCCGAATCGCAATCTTGTCTGTCGTGGCCGCGCTTGCCGCCGGCCTGGGATCGTCGCTGGCCGCCGATTTTCGAGCGGGGGTGGCGGCCGTCGAAATCACGCCGCCGCTGGGCATGCCCATGGCCGGCTATTACCACGCGCGCGGAGCCGAGGGCGTGCTGGACCCGCTCTTCAGCAAGGCGATGGTCCTGGAGGCGGGGGGCGAACGCATCGCCCTGGTGTCGCTGGATATCATCAGCGTCATCCGAAGCGTGACGGACGCGGCGCGCGCCGAGATCGAGAAGACCGCCGGCCTCAAGGGCGAGCGGGTCATGATCGCGGCGACTCACGCGCACACGGGGCCCGAGCTTGCCCGGCGGAACAGCCGCAGCGCCGCGATGGGCGGCGATTCGCAGTTGGCGTTCGACTATACCGAGAGGCTGCCCAACCTGATCGCCCGCAGCGTGCGTTTGGCCGCCGAGGCCCTCCAGCCGGCGCAGCTCAGCCTCGCCCGCGGACGCTGCGAAGGGTTGACGTTCAATCGCCGGTTCTACATGCGCGATGGGACCACAAGCTGGAATCCGGGCAAGCTCAATCCCGGCGTGGTCATGCCCGCCGGCCCCGTCGATCCCGAAGTGGGCGTCCTGCACATCGAGCCGCCCGGCAACTCGGCCCCGGCAAGAGCGATCGGGACCTTTGTCAATTTCGCCATGCACCCGGACACCACCGGGGGCAGCCGGTTCAGCGCGGACTGGCCGGGCGCGCTGGGCCGCGTGCTGGCCGGCTATCACGGCACAAACCACTTCACGTTGGTCGGCAATGGCGCTTGCGGGAACCTCAACCACCTGGACACCGCGTGGAAATGGCCCCAGGGCGGGCCTGGCGAGCAAAACCGCATCGCGGCCATCCTCGGCGGCGCCGTCTTTCAGGCGTATAAGAATCTGAAACCCGTGGAGGGCGGAGCGGTGCGGGCGCGCAGCGCGACCGTCGAGCTGCCGCTGCCCGAGTTCACGCCGGCCCAGGTCGAGGAAGCCCGCCAGATCCTCGCCGTCACCAAGGACGATCGCGGCACGAATTTCATGAGGCTGGTCCGGGCGCACCGGACGCTCGACGTGGCCGGGCGCGAAGGCAGGCCGCACCGCGTCGAAGTGCAGGTCCTTGCTCTGGGCGGTGACGCGGCCTGGGTGGCCCTGCCGGGGGAGGTGTTCGTCGAGCTGGGTTTGGCCATCAAGCAGCGTTCTCCGTTTGCCCAGACGTTCGTTGTCGAACTGGCCAACGAGAACCTTGGCTACATCCCCGACCGCCGCAGTTATGCCGAGGGCAACTACGAGCCGGAGAGCGCTCGCTGCGCGCCGGGCTCGGGCGAGAGGCTGGTCGAGACGGCCGCGCGCCTGCTCTCCGAGTTGCACGCCCAGCGCGCGGCTTCGGGTCGCGGCGGCGCTCCTGGTTCGTGACTGGACTGGCCTCGCCTGCCTCCGAACCCGTTGTGTGCGCGACCCAGTTCGTGGTTCGGAGCGGCAGGGGCGCGAACGACAGCGCCGCGTGGCCGGTCGGCCGAATTTCGAAAAACGTTCGTGACGCCGGCGCGCGCCGCTCGCTAATCTCCGCCCCATGCAAAACGCCACCCCGGATTCCGGAATCGATTCCCCCCAGGAAAACTGCTGTTGCGGCGGGCGCTGCCGTCCGCCTCTGCCCCCGGAAATGACCCGGCGCGAGTTCATTCACTCGCTCACGCTGGGCGCCACCGGGCTGGTCGCAGGGGCCGAACTGCTGCGTCTGCCCGCCGCCGCCGCGCTGACCGCTCCCAAACTGCCCGACTCGTGGCGTTATCCCCTCACTCCTCCGCGCGTTTACCGAGGCGCAAACCTCGAGGCGGTTGCCATGCCGATCGGCGGCATCGGCACGGGCACGGTCTGGCTCGACGGCCAGGGACGGCTGGGCGTTTGGCAAATCTTCAACAACTCCGGCGAGACCCGGGTTCCGGACAGCTTCTTTGCCGTGAGGGTGAAGTCTGACGGCCAGGCCCCGGTCACGCGCGTGCTCCAGACCGTGCCGGAAGAGGCGCTTCCAGGCGTGGCCTCGCTCGCTTACGAAGGCGGCTACCCGATTGCCCGGCTCGATTACAGCGACCCCGCGCTTCCCATCGCGCTCCGCCTCGAGGCGTTCAACCCGCTCATCCCGACGGATACCGCCAACTCTTCGATTCCCTGCGCGCTGTTCCGGTTCACTGCCCGCAACTCCGGGGCCGCCCCCGTCGAAGTCTCGCTCATCGGCGCGTGCCAGAACGCCATTGGCAGCCGGGGGGATGGCCGGGGCAACGGGGTGCGCCATGCCGGCTACGGGCGCAACCGCAACCGCGTCGTGCGCGAGCGCGGCCTGGTGGCGGTGGCCATGGAGAAAGCTCTCGATCCCGTCCCCTCGTGCGCCGTGAAGGTTCGCGCCCGCGACGGCGGGGTTGTCCCCGGGCCGGAGCGCCAGTGGCTGGCCGGCTTGCAGGGGCTCGCCACCCAGACAGCCGAAATGGTGGCGCGCATCGCCGAGGCTGGCGGGACCCTCGCCGCCGGTGCGGTCGAGCCCTCCTTCTTTGCCAGCCTGGTCCCTTTGCGCGGCGATCCGGACGAGCTCAAGCGCGCTTACACCGTGTTCGAGGATTTCGAGAAGGGCAACTACGACGGTTGGACGGTGGCCGGCGAGGGCTTCGGCAAGGCCCCCTCCACCGGCACGCATCCCAATCAGCAGAAGGTCAGCGGCTTTGTCGGGCGCGGGCTGGTCAACACCTACCTGCCGGGGGATCAGCCCCAGGGCACGCTGACCTCGAAGCCTTTCGTCATCCAGCGGCGCTACATCGGCTTCCTCATCGGCGGGGGCGCGCACCGGAACCAGACCTGTCTCAACTTGCGCGTGGGCGGCAAGGTGGTTCGCACTGCCACCGGCAAGGAGCTGGAACTGCTGGCGCCGGCGCGATGGGACGTGGCCGACCTCAAGGGGCAGGAAGCCGTCCTGGAGATCGTCGATCGCCGCTCGGATGCCTGGGGTCACATCAACGTGGACCAGATCGTGTTCTCGGATGTCGAGCCCGAGGCGGTCCTGCAGCTCAATTCCCCCATCCGGGCCGCCGCCAGCCGGATCGCGCTTCCCTTCAGCGGCGCGGAAACCGCCACGCTCGCCAACGGCTTCCGGGCCGCTTTGAAGGAAACAACCGAGCCTTGGAATGTGACCTCCTACACTCGTCTTCAGGGCTTCCGCGACGGCGACCAGGGCTACCGCGCGCTGGTCACCGCGCCCAACGGCGACCCGCTGATCGTCGCCGGTCCGCTGGGCAAGGGCCGCCTGGTGCTGGCGTTGGCCAAGGACCTGCCGTGGAGCTGGACGGCCGCGCTCTTGGGGATCCAGGGCCAACCCCTCAAGGACGGACATCGCCTGGTCCCAAGCGCGCCCGGTTGGGGCACCATGACCCTGGCCGCATTGGACGAAAAGGCGGCGGCGACGCCTCGCTGGACCTCGCGCGCCGAGTTGCTGGCGGGCCTGGCCGCGGGTGAGGATTCGGGGGAAAGCGCCCCCGGCGAGACTTTCAACGCCGCGGTGACGGCGCCTTTCACTCTGCAGCCCGGCCAGGAGCGAACCGTCACCTTCGTGTTGGCCTGGCATTTCCCGAACGTCGAGCGGTTCCGCCACGAGGGCAACTTCTACGCGCGCCGCTGGCCCGACGCCCTGGCCGTGGCGCGCCACATTGCCGCCAACGCCGAAGCCCTGTGGCAGCGCACCCGCCTCTACCACGAGACGCTCTACCAATCCAACCTGCCCGAAGAGTTCCTGGACGCGGTCAGCTCGCAGGCGGTCATCTTCCGCGGGCCCACCTGCTGGTGGTCCGAGGACGGTTACTTTGCCGGATTCGAGGGCTGCTACGGTTGCTGTCCCCTCAATTGCACCCACGTCTGGAACTACGCCCAGACCCACGCCCGGCTCTTCCCCGACATCGGCCGGAACATGCGCGTTTCGGACCTGGTCACCTACCTGCTGGCCGACGGAGAAACCTCGCACCGCCAGCACACGCCTCACGGCGCGTTCATCGACGGCCACTGCGCCACCCTCTCGGCCGCCCTGCGCGAGCACCAGCTCAGTTCGGACCGAAACTTTCTCGAAAAAATCTGGCCCGGGCTCAAGAAGGCCACGGATTGGATGATCGAGAAGTTCGACGCCGATGGCGACGGCGTGCCCGGCGGCACGCAGTGGAACACCTACGACACCGCCGTTTCCGGGGCCAACACCTTCATCGGGTCCCAGTACCTGGGCGCCCTGGCCGCCGCCGAAAAACTGGCGCTGGCCATGCGCGACGCCGACAGCGCCGCCCGCTGGCGAGCCGTGCGCGAAGCCGGCATGAAGAACCAGAACGACAAGCTCTGGAACGGCGAATATTACATCCAGCTTCCGGGCGCGCGCCCGGACCGGGACTACAACAACGGCTGCCTGAGCGACCAGTTGTTGGGCCAGTGGTGGGCCCACATGCTGGGCCTGGGCTACCTTTACCCGCCCGAGCGCGTGCGGACCGCCATGGAGGCCGTGGCCCGCTACAACTACCGCCAGACCTTCGCCGGGTTCAAACAGGACCCGCGCCGCTATGTTCCCGACGACGAGGGCGGCCTGCTCATCTGCACATGGCCGAAGAACGACCGGCCCAAGCCGTTCATTCTCTACGCCGACGAAGTCTGGACGGGCATCGAATACGCCGCCGCGGGCCTCATGGTGTATGAGGGGCTGATCGACCAGGCCCGGCGCGTCGTGAAGATGGCCCGCAGCCGCTACGACGGCCGCAAGCGCGACGGCTTGAACTCGGGGCCCGGCGGCAATCCCTTCAACGAGCTCGAGTGCGGCAAGTTCTACGCCCGCGCCATGAGCAGTTGGTCGCTGCTGATCGCCTGCCAGGGTCAGATTCTGGACGGCCCCTCCGGGCTGCTGGGCTTCAAGCCCCGCTGGCAGCCGGCCGATCACCGCTCGTTCTTCACCGCCCCCCAGGGCTGGGGCCTCTTCGTTCAGAAACGGGAGGAAACCGCCCAGATTGCGCGCATCGAACTGCGCCACGGCGAACTGCGCCTCCAGGAGCTGGTCTTCGAGCTGCCGTCGTCGGCCGGCGTGGCCACCGCCGCGGTCCGCCTTGGCGAACGGACGATCGAGGTTGCGGTCCGCCGCGAAGGCCAGGAAGCGCGCCTGAGGCTGGCCCAACCGCTGGCCATGAGCGAAGGCCAGGCCTTGGAAGCGACCTTGCGCTGGTAATGCCCGAGGGGAGGCCGCTGGCGCCTGCGAGCCCGGCTTTCCTCCGCGGAAATCCGGGCTGGCCTCTGGCCTTGCGCGCCCAGGCGCGGCTGTCGCGTACAGAGAAAGAGCGGATGGATTGCTCCATCCGCTCGGACTGGAATTCGATTCCGCTCCGCTTACCGGGCGCGGGGCGTTTTCAGCGAGCGCTGCGTCTGGTTGACGCGCCGGGCGCCGAGGAACAACAGGCCGCAGACAAAGCTGAGCAGCGCCAGGGTCGAACCCGTGTCCGGGACATTGTTGGTGGGAGGCCCATCCTGAGGCGGGGGGGTATAGATTCTCCAGTAGGAGAGCCCTCCAACAGGTTTGGTTTTGCCCGAGGCGTCCTGGAGCACAGGCACGGGCAGATCGAAGACGCCGCCCGAGGCGATGTAGAACGCCTGGTTGAAGCCTCCACTTGGTTTTTGGCCTTTCTGAAAGAGCTGGCCGGCCTGGCCAAGGCCCCAGTGAATGACCAGGTAATGCCCAACATATTCTGGAACGGAGAAGTCCAAATCCTTCAGCTTTGTCCCGTTGGCAAGCAGTTCCTCCGTCGGCGCGTTCAACGTCTCGTCATCGTAGGCCTCCCACTGGTCATACAACCACTCGAACATTTGGTGCTCGCCTTGGGAGTTGTTGGCTGCGGCAATCTCGCCTCCCACCTTTGGGATGATGCCGCCAAAGTACCCCTGCTGGGTGATGTTGATGAGTTCGGCATCGGCTGCATGAGCCAGTAGCATGAATCCAGCCGCCGTCAACCCTGCCATCAACTGCATCCTGTTTTCCATGTGTCGTGTGTCTTAGTTCATGACCGTTGGTTCGTTCGGTCAATGGGCTTGTTCTTAGCAGGTAATGTGCCGTGCCAGAATCCTGACGTTCCACCCCGTTAACCGAGATCGTATCGCACAGGGAACTAACATGATACGCACTTATTCGCCGTGCAATCACTCCCCACAGTTAATCTGACATGTGTGTAAGTATTTTTAACACGTACAGGATATTAATGTGGATGACATATGTTTAATATGCTATACACAAATAAATTACATGACTATATATCAGTGTTAACACATTTTACACTTTATGAAATTTGCCACGTGCAGGCGCAGGCGGCCTACGCCGTGCGTGTCATGGGATTATCCGTCCATCTCTCGTCTCCATGTTCGCGAGAACGCTGCTACTAAAATCTGTTTGTTCTGGTGATGTTGGCAACCTCTCGAGATGGAGAGGTTAGATCCAGTTCGAGTCAGAGGATGTCAGCCTGATCCCTTTGGCCCTGGCGATTCCGGGCAGAGCGCCGTTGACGGCAAAGATGGGGTATTGGGCTTTGCCTCCTTGTGCAGGCATCTCAGCGACGGCGCGATAGAACGGGAAATCGTTGCTTTGCGGATGGCTCGCCCCCAAGCTGTGGGGGCGGTCTGCGCTTGATGGTTTGGACGCGAAATCGGTCCGGGCTTTGGAACCAGTCCGCAAAACAACAATGCAAGCTCATTCCGGGTTCTCCCGCGGCTGCAGCCGGCAGCCTGGTTCGCGTTTTGGCATTCCGACTCTCCTGCTGCTCAGCGCCTTGTCAGCGTGGTCGGCCGGGCTGCGGCCAGCCTCGCTGCGTTGCGAGTTCGCGGACAATCCCATCGGCATCGACGCTGGCCGGCCCCGGTTAAGCTGGGTCTTCGAGTCCGGGGCGCGTGGTCAGCGCCAGAGCGCGTATCGCATCGTGGTTGCCAGTTCCGCCGCTCGCTTGCGCGATGACGCCGCAGATCTGTGGGATTCAGGGCGCACGCCATCGTCCGAGCAAAACCAGATCGAGTATGCCGGGCGTCCGCTGCTCTCCAACCAGGAGTGTTTCTGGAAAGTGCGTGTCTGGGACGCCGACGGCCAGGCAGGACCCTGGAGCCCTCCGGCGCGCTGGGCGATGGGGCTGCTGCGGCCGCAGGACTGGAGCGCGAAGTGGATCGCGCCGCGGGCTTCCACGCAGAACCCGCTCAGCGAATGCGCGTGGGTGTGGCATCCTGAAGGCGATCCCGCCAAGTCCGCGCCGGCAGGCCGCCGCTATTTCCGCAAGCGGATTGAACTGCCCCTGAACGCCGGGATCGAGCGGGCGGTGATGCACCTATGCGCCGACAACAGCTTCGAGCTGTTCGTCAATGGCGTGGCGGCGGGCAGCGGGGTCATCTGGGAGCGCATCCAGGAGGTGGA
>JAKLEJ010000400.1 GCA_022711695.1 Verrucomicrobiota bacterium
CCGGCCGGTGGGCGAGTGGAACCAATTCGAGATCACGGTCCGCGGCCAGACCGTGACCGTGGCGCTCAATGGCAAGATCGTTCTCCCGACCGTAACCATCCCCGACCTGCCGGCTCGGGGCCGCCTGGCCCTGCAGCATCACGGCGGCAAGCGAAACGGCGAGTGGAACAGCCCTCCCAGCTTGCTCCAGTTCAAGAACATCTACATCCAGGAACTCGAGCGCTAGCCCGCGCTTCTCACCCGGATCCCCGCGGAAACCGCCCTGATCGCGTCCGAATCATGGCGATGAGAGCCGACCAGGGGGCGAACGCCTACGGGGCCGCTTCGCATTCGGCCACCTTCGCGAGGTAGAAGGAATCGGTCAGAAGCCCCTCCTCGTAGAGCAGCTTGAGCTGCCGCAAGCGACCGGTGATCTGTTGCTTGGTGAACTTGGGTTTGGCGACGGCGACAACGTTGGTTCCGGGCAGGGCATTGGTCGGCGCAGGCATGGCGGCGGCAACCGCCTCGACGGCAGCCACCGTGTTGGTCGGGGCGGCAGGAGGCGGGATCGGCGCGATCCGTTTGGGAGGAGGCGGGTTGGACGGATTGAAAACCAGCGCAATCAGATCTCCCGCCGGAACCAAGTGGCGCCAAAGAAACGCCTGCATCTTGTCCTCCGCCGGCACAGCTTCGCGAACCACCTCCTTGTCGCCAATCTTTGCGCTCCCAATGACCGAGAGGCAGACAGGCCCCTCGGTGGCCTCCACCGCGCTGCGCAGGTTTAACCGCGCCACGGTCTGTGTGCCGACCAGGGACACCGGCGCCGCCGAAAATCCGGCCGGCGGATCTTTCAGGGACAGCCTGATGGGCCCTGCAAAACCGTCCTTGCGCATCGCGTAGATGGCAAGGGTGGCGGCGGATTTTCCGCGGAGGCTGACGCTGGACGGGGTGACGCGCAGGGCGAAATCCGGCTGGGGGCGACTGATGCGCAGGCGGTAAGCGTATTCCTCGCCGCCTTTGCGCGCAGTGTCGCCGATGTGCGCGTAATAGACGCCGTCCCTGGGCAGCACCACGCGGCAATAGGAATCGGCGGGGTGGGTGTTGACACCCGCTCCGAGATCCTCCTGGTCATCGTTGAACGCCAGGACCTGGCCGGAGGCATCCGTGACCCGCACTACGGAGTCCAGGGGCGAATCGAGCCGGCGCGCCTGCGTCTCCACCACGACCGCGGCATTCGATTTGCCCGCAAACTCGAAGACATCCCAGTCGCCCGGGGAATCGATGCGCCCGTTGACAATCACCGGCAGGGTCACTTTCTGCGCGCTGGCCTGGGTGTTGTTGGGTTCCGCTTCCAATCCGCTCGGCAAGCTGTCCAAGGCAAACGGGACAGGGTTGGAAAGAACTCCTTTTCTCCTGGCGACGAGAAGGTGGATTCCCGGCCGGGCCTCGCGGCCGGGCGGCGTCAGCGCGGCGCCCTGGAGATTCCAGCCTTTCATGGCGGGCGCGACCGGCGCCCCCCCGGCCTGGGCGCCAAGCGGGAAGATGCTGGTCACGAACGGCAGTTCGCCCACGGCGATGCGATAGACGAAATCCTCGCGGCCGCGATAGATGCTGTCGAAAATCCCCAGCACATAATCGCCGTCCTTCGGGACTTCAAAGAGAATCACCGGGTCCGGCTTGAAGCGGTAGTCGTCCGAGAAGGCCATCTCCCTTCCCCCGGCGTCGTGGAGTTCGAGCACAGGCTGAAACCAGCCCGGGACAGCGTCGGCAATAAAAGGGATCAACTGGCGGGCCTGGGTGGCAATGACCAGGCGCTGGCCTTTGCGCGCGGCGAAACGGTAGCGGTTCACTTCCCCGGAGGCAATCTGGCCGTTAAGGGTGCATGGCAGGGTGACACGATCCTCGATCTCCTCCGTCGGCCGCTTGCGCAGAGCCTGCGCCTCCTTGCCGAGCACCTGCAGGGGGGCGGTGAGCATCGGCTTGCGAGCGAACTCCGGCGTCTGCCCCACGTGGAAGGCCAGCGGGTTCGACACGCCGCGCGGCGTGGCCAGGCGGAGCTCGCGTTCGCCGGGCTCGGCGTCGGGCGAGATGGCCACCTCCACATGGACAAGGCTGGCGAGGGAAGCGCAGGCCGGCGTCTGCACAAATTCGCGGGTCCGTTTCTCGAGGCGGGCGATCAACGCCAGTGGCGCCGCTGGCGCATTGGATTTCGCGGGGGCCTGGTCGGCGGCGGCCGCCGACATCATCATGGCCGGCTCCGGACTCATGAGTTGGGCCATGCCAGCCGGCGCAGAGTTGGTCGCCCGCTTCAGCTCGCGGAGTTGTTCGTTCAACAGTTGCACCTCCTGGTTGTTGAGCCGGCGGTCGAATTCGACGACCCGCGCAGTCACGCCCGAGCCGGAGAGCCGGACAGTGTCCACACCGTCCAACCCCTGTCCGCCGAGGCGGATGGCGACGGTGGTTCCACGCTGGCCCCCGGCGGGATAGACATACCCGATGTATGGCCGGGCTTGCGCCCGCGCGGCCGGGGTGGCGCCGAACCAGGCGGCCACGCCCAGAAGGATGAGCCCATGAGCTTTCAACATGATCCGTTCCACAAGTCAAAGGGCGGGCCCAAAGCCGCCCCCCGTTCACATGATTTCGGTCAGCAACCCGCCGGACTTCACCTTTTCGGCCGCCGAAGGCAGCACATGGGCCTCGGCCCCGAGGGGATGAGGCAGGGTGGCGCTGGCGTCGATGCCCCCCAGGGCATAGATGCTGCCGAGCAAGTCCACGGGATACACCGGCCGGTCCTTGACTTCCTCGGCTTTGGCATCGGACGCGCCCACGACCTGCCCACCTTTGAAACCTCCGCCGGCGACCAGGGCAGTGAACACGTTGCCGTAATGGTTGCGACCGCCATTCCAGGGTGGCTGCCAGTCCACCTTGGGTCCCCGGCCGAACTCGCCACAGCACCAGACGACGGTGCTCTCGATCAGACCGCGGTCGTGAAGGTCCTGAAGGAGCGTCGCCAAGCCCTGGTCAAGTTGCGGGCACTGGCGGCGCATGGTGGCAAAATGGTTGCTGTGAGTGTCCCAGCCACCGGGGTAATTGATGACGATGTAGGGCACGCCGGCCTCGACCATGCGTCGCGCCGCCAGACAATCCTGTCCAAAGGTGTGGCGGCCGTAGCGGTCCCGGAGCGCGCCCTGTTCCTTCGAGAGATCGAACACCTCCCTCCCCTGTCCCAGGATCAATTCATACGCCTGCTTCTTGGCCTCCTCGGACGCGCTCACCTGCGGGCTGCCAGCCATGGCGTGGCCCATCGTGTCCATCCGGTCCAGGAGAGCGCGGCGGGCCTTCTGACGGTCGTCGGTGATTCCCCGGGAAACAACGCCCTCCACCTCGAAGCGTGCGGCGTTGGGATCGCCGCCGGTGGCAAAGGGTTTGAGCTTCGGCCCCAGGAATCCCTCCTCGGAGAACCGCCCCTGGGGTTGGGTGAGCACCACGTAGGGCGGGATGAGTCCCTTGTAGGCCGGGCTCTTGAAGAGCGAGAACACCGCGCCGACGCTGGGATAAGCCAGGCGCTCGCCGGGCGTGTGCGCCGTCTGCATCAGGTAGGCCGCGGTTTCATGGCCGTTGTTCCGGTGAGTCATGCTCCGGATCAGGGCGTACTTGTCAGCCTGTTTGGCCAGGTTGGGAAAGAGCTCGCCGATCTGGATGCCATCGACGTTGGTCGGGATCGCCTTGGCAAACTCGCCCATGTAGTCATACCCCGAGGCGGGTTTGGGATCCCAGGTGTCGTTGTGCGACATGCCTCCCCAAAGGAAGATCTGGATGACCGAGCGGGCTTTGGCCTTGATGGAACTGGCTGTGGAGGCCGGCGGCGTATCCGCCGCCACGATCGCCCGCCCGCCCGCGCTGAGCAGGCCGGCGGCG
>JAKLEJ010000401.1 GCA_022711695.1 Verrucomicrobiota bacterium
TGCCCTGGTGCGTCTGCATGGGTGCCACCTTTCCCTTGATGATGGCCTACGTCCGGGAGCGCGAGCCGCAAAACGCCGAAAGTTTCAGCTTCCTGTACCTGGCGAACGTGCTGGGCGCCATGACCGGCACCCTGCTGACGGCCCTGGTGCTGGTGGAATGCCTCGGTTTCCGCCACACCCTGTGGGTCGCGGCCGCCGGCAACCTCCTGATCGCGGCGATCAGCGTGTGGCTGGGCCAACGGAGTGCGGAGTGCGGAGTGCGGAGGAGTCTCAGTGCGGAAGGCGGAGTGCGGAGTGCGGAATCCGCGAGCACGCCCCACGCAACCCGCAACCCGCAACCTGCAGCCTTCATCCTGTGGATTCTTTTCTGGACCGGCTTCGCCTCGATGGCGATGGAGGTGGTGTGGATTCGCGCGTTCGCGCCGGTGGTCAAGACGCAGGTTTATTCCTTTGCCCTGGTGGTCGCCGCCTACCTGGCGGCCACCTTTGTCGGCTCGCTGCTTTATCGCCGCCATTTGGCGGCCCAGGCGGCGCGGCCAACGGCCGAATTACTGGCCCTGCTGTGCGCGGCGGCTTTCCTCCCGATCCTGGTGAATGACCCGCGCTGGGTGAAGGCCGATTGGCTATGCGTCCCCGACCCCTGGAGCGTGGTGCTGGTGCTGGCCAGCATCTGCCCGTTTTGCGCCATCCTGGGCTACCTGACGCCGGGCCTGGTGGATCAGTACGCCGGCGGTTCCCCGGCGGCGGCGGGCAAAGGCTACGCGGTGAACGTGCTCGGCTGCATTCTGGGACCGCTCTTCGCCGGCTACATCTTGTTGCCGTGGCTCAGCGAGCGCGCGGCCCTCCTCCTGCTGGGCCTGCCCTTCTTCGGATTCTATTTCCTGACCGGCAAACACCTGCCCGCCCGGCGCCGGCTGGGCCTGGGATTGGCCGCCGGCGCCGCCCTGGCGTGCGCGCTGTTCTTTTCCGACAGCTATGAGAACCAGGTGTTGCGGTCGGAGAAGAACGCGGTGGTGCGGCGTGATTACGCGGCTTCGGTCCTTTCCTACGGCGAGGGGCTCCAGAAGCTCGTCTGCGTGAACGGCATCGGCATGACCACGCTCACGCCGGTCACCAAGTTCATGGTGCATCTGCCGCTCGCCTTCCACCGGGGACCATCCGAGTCCGCGCTGGTGATCTGCTTTGGCATGGGCACCACCTATCGCTCGGCCCTGAGCTGGGGCGTCAAGACCACCGCTGTCGAACTCGTGCCAAGCGTCACGGAGTCCTTCGGCTTCTTCCACGCCGACGCGGAGCGCGTCCTGCAGGACCCCAAAGGGCGCATTGTTATTGATGATGGACGGCGCTACCTGGAGCGCACCCGGGACCAATATGACGTCATTGTCATTGATCCGCCGCCGCCCATCGAGGCGGCCGGCTCCAGCCTGCTCTACTCGACGGAATTCTATGAAGTGGCTAAGAAGCGCCTCAACCCCCGCGGCATTCTCCAGGCATGGTATCCCGGCGGCGACATGCAGGCCGGCCGCGCCATCGCCCGGTCGCTGTGCGAGTGTTTTCCACACGTGCTGCTCCTCGGGGGGGTGGAGGATTACGGGACCCATCTTCTGGCTTCGATGGAGCCGATCCCGCTGTTAAGCGGCGCGGAGTTGGCGGCCCGCCTGCCCGCAGAGGCGAAGCAGGACCTGCTGGAGTGGAATCCCGGCCAGGACCTGGCCGCCTGGTTTAACCATGTCCTGGCCAGGCAATCCCCCGCCGAGCAGGTTCTTGATCCCGATCCCTGGGTCCGGATCACCGACGACCGGCCCTTCAACGAGTACTTCCTGCTGCGGGGCCGGCAGTTGTAGCACCATGAGCGGTGGCGCAATCCGGGAGCCCGCCGTCGAGAGCAAGCCCAGCTACGTCCGGCTGTTCATTGTCCTGGCGGGGCTGCTGCTGGGGCAAGCGGGGCTTTACGGGCCGTCCCTGGCGGGATGCAAGCTGTTGCTGCCGCTGGACATCCTCGCGGAGCCCGGCGGCTATCTTCCCCCGCCCCCGGATGGCGTGGGCATCGAGCCGCGGAACCTGTTCCTCACCGATATCCTTTACCTTTACGAGCCCGCGCGCCGCTTCGCCGTGTCGGAGTTTCATGCCGGACGGTTGCCTCTGTGGCAGCCCTACAACTTCGCCGGGGTGCCTTTCATCTGGCCGAAATTCTCTCCCATCCTGGCCCTGCAACACTGCATCGCCTCGCCGGTGGTGCTGGCTTGGACATGGGCCCTGGCGGCAATCGTTGCGGGCCTGGGCGCCTATCTGTTCTTCCGCCGTGTGCTCGCCGTCACCTTCTGGCCGGCGGCGGTTGGCGCCTGGTGCTACCCGTTAACCGCCTTCTTCATCTTCTGGCAAGGCTATCCCACCGGCATCGCGGTCTATTGGCTGCCCTGGATACTGCTGGCTGTCGCCGGAACCGCGCGAGGCGCGTCTCCCTCGGCCCCGGTCGCACTGACCGCAGCAACGTGGCTGGTCGCTGTGAGCGGCCAGCTTGATGTCGCGGCCCAGGTGCTCCTGGTCTCGGGTCTGTTCGCTCTGTGGTGTCTGCACGACGCCTACCCCCGCCAATGGCTCAGGCCGCCAGCCAGAAAGCCCGCGCTGGCCATTGCCGCCGGGTTCGGCCTGGGCCTGCTGTTGGCCGCCCCTTACATCCTGCCTTTCCTCGATTATGCGCAGACCAGCGCGCGCATGGAGCGGCGATTCGGGGGCGAAGAAGATCACCCTCCGGTTGGGCTCGCCGCCCTGCCCCAGGTAGTTCTGCCGAACATGTATGGATCCGTGCAGACCGGCAGCTTCCGCCTGGCGAACTACAACGAGATGGAAAGCTCGGCCGCGGCTTACTGCGGTGTCCTGGCCACCCTGCTGGTCGCACCGCTCGCCTGCTGCAGCCGGCGCCACCGGCGAATCAATGTGTTCTGGGGAATCGTCTCCCTCATCGCACTCGGGTGGAGCCTCAATATCCCCGGCCTGGTTCATCTAATGCGCCTGCCAGGCCTGAACATGCTTCCCCACCGCCGCCTCGCGTTTGCGGCTTCCTTTGCCATTCTGGCCATGGCGGTCGTTGGCATCGAGGTCTTGCGGCAGGGCCCGCTTCGGCGTCGCTGGTGGTTGGGCCTGCCCCCCGCCATGCTGGCCGGGCTTTGCCTCTGGTGCGGCTACCGCGCGAGCTTCCTGCCGGAGCCGGTTGATACTCAGCTCGCGGCGGCGATCCTGAACGGGGAACCCCTGCCGTGGGTTCGCGACCTCGAGGGCGTGCGGCAGGTGCAGTCGTGGTTCGTGCGGCACTATGCGGCAGCGGCGGCAGGGTGCGGACTAGGGCTGATCGGCTGGTGGCTCCTGTGGTCCGTGCGGTTCTGGCGCTGCCGCGGGCTGCCCATCCTGGCGGCGGCGCTGGTGGGAGACCTGCTGTGGTTCGGCTATGGCCGCAACGCGCAATGTGATCCCGCGCTTTACTTTCCACCGGTGCCGGCTCTGGTCGAAGTGGCCAGGTCCGCTCCCGGCCGGGTGATCGGCTACAACTGCCTGCCGGCAAACCTGGCCGCGATGTGCGGCCTTCGCGATATCCGCGGCTACGATGGCATTGACCCGAAACGGCTGACCGAGTTGCTGCTGAGCGTGGCCGACCCGAAATCGGCCGTGCTTCCCCTGGCCCAAACACAATGGCTGATTCCCAGGTCCACCTTCACCCCTGAAGGCGCGCTGCTGCTCCCGCCGGTCTTTGACATGCTGGACGTCCGCTACGTGATCTTTCGCGGCTCGCCCCCGGACAATGCGCGCCCCGCTTTCCAGAGCCCCGACTACTGGGTAATGGTTAATTCCAATGCCCTGGGCCGCGTCTTCGTGCCGCGCCGCGTCGAAACGGTGACG
>JAKLEJ010000402.1 GCA_022711695.1 Verrucomicrobiota bacterium
CGGCATCTACAGCCGGGACTACCGTCTCACTCCATGGCCGGGCACCTACCAGGTCCAGGTCACGGCCCAAGGCCTCGAAGAAAAGACCCCTTACCGCATCGAGAACACCGGCTTCTTCGTGCTGGTATATAACGAGGACAAGGATGACCGCGACCGGGACGGCATGCCCGACGAGTGGGAGGCCCGATACGGGCTGACGGTGGGCGTCAGGGACCAGGAGGGCGACCTGGACGGCGACGGGTTGACCAACGGGCGCGAATTCCTCAATGGGGGCAACCCCGCCAGCGACGACACCGACCATGGCGGCACGCAGGACGGCTCGGAAGTCGATGCCCGCCTGAATCTCCTCCAGTTCGAGGACGATCTGATCCGCCCGCCCTCGTTCTTCTCGGCCAACGAACAGCCCACCGACGATTACGATCCGGACCTGCACCCGCCGCGTTCCCGGGAGAATCTGCTCTATTGGTCCATCGAGGCAAACTACGCCACGCTGGATTTCTACCGCGCGGCGAGCCCGGCCGGCCCGTTCATCCTGCTGGAAGCCGATGTGCCCGCGGGCAAGCGGCCCTATTCCGACGCCGGATTGGTCAACGGCACTCCGTATTACTACCGGCTCGCCGCCAAGACGGACAAGGGCGTCCGCACCCGCCTGTCCGAAGCCATCGCCGCCATCCCCAAAGCGGACAACTCGAGGCCCTGGGGCGGCCTGCGCGTTCAGGGGCCGCCCATTGTCACCGACCCGAGCGTGTTGCTGGGGCTGTGGGCTTCGGATGACACCACCCACATGCGCCTGTGCAACGAAGGCGAGTGGGCGGGCGCCGTCTGGGAGACTTTCGCCTCCAGCAAGAGCTGGACCCTTTCGGGCGCCCACGGCGTCAACTTCGTCTATGTCCAGTTCCGGGATGCCGCCGGCAATCTCTCCCTCCCGTTCCCGGCTTCCGTGGAATACCAGACCGACAGCGATCACGATGGACTGGGCGACGCCTGGGAGATGCGGCGCTTCCGAAGCCTGCTTCAGGGGCCGCGGGACGATCCCGACGGCGATGGGCTCGACAACCTCGGCGAGTTCGAGCGCAAACTGGATCCCAACGCCGCGGACTCCGATGAAGATGGCATGCCGGACGGCTTCGAGGTGCTGTTCAACTTTCTGCCCGGCCAGCCTGCGGATGGCTCAGGCGATGCCGACCGGGACGGGGCGTCCAACGCGGACGAATACGTCGCAGGCACCCGGCCCGACAACGCCGCCGACTGCCTGCAGGCCTGCCTGTTGAAGCCGGGGGGAGGCGTCCCCGACTGGCGGATGCAGTGGAACTCGGTGACCGGCCGGGTTTACACCATCTATGGGGCTGTCGATCCCTCCGCGTCTTCATGGACGCCCGTCAGGGGCTACGAGGAGGTGCCTGGCGACGGCCGGGCCAAGCAATTCCCCATTCCAGCGGGGGAGAGCCCGGCCGGCTTCTACCGGATCGGCGTGCGCCTTGGGAAATAGCGGGGCGGCGGCTTGCTTGCCAGCGCCATGGCTGTGGAATGCCTGCGGTGCTGCACGGTCTTGAACAAGGAAGACTGGGCCGCTTCCATTTCCGGGAGCATCCTGGGAGACGAACACACGGACACGTATTTCCGGTGCGCCGGTTGCGGCTTTTACACGGTGGTGGCGGATTGGGATGACTTCACCGGCGTGGAGACGACAACGGTTTCGGGGCCCCTGGCCGGAGCCGAAGGGGACGAGCGGGTCCGACTTATCCGGCAATGCGCCCAGCCGTGGGACAAGCAATGCCGCTGCCCCGCCCACCGGGCCTATTTCCATAACACGCTCGACTGAACGAGAAGTCCGGTTCGTCAGGTCGCGCAACCGGCTTGGCTGTTTGACGCCCGCCTGTGTCTCGAGGACTTGCCGGGATCGGCTCGCTCACGGCGCATGCTCCCCGCGCAGACCCAATTTTGCCCGCAGCGCCTCCACCACCGCCTGGGCCGCCGCTTCCAGCTTCATGCAACCGGTATTGATCGTCAGGTCGTAATCGAGCAGGTGACCGGCCTCCCGCTCAAACGTCCTGCGGATGAAAAGGCTCCGACTGGCGTCGCACTGCCGCACCTGTTCGAGGGCTTGTTCGTAGGAGCCGCCCGCCGTTGCAGCCCAGTGCTGTGCCCGCCACTTCAGCGGCGCAATCACCCGCACCCGCAGAGAGCTTTCGGCGGGCAGCAGGTAATGCGCGCCCCGGCCGATGATCACCACATCCCCATGATGACCCAGCGCGAGCACGACCTCGCGCAGATGCCGCTCGTAGGTGTCCTCCAGGAACCGCTCTTCCGTGCGCATCAGGCGCAGACGCTCGCGCCAGCGCTCTCGAATGCGCTCATCCACGCTTTCGATCAGTTGCTTTCGCGCGTGGGCGCGCTGCGCGATCTCCTCCACGATCTCCCGGTCGAACACCTGCCACCCCAGCCGCTCGCCCGCCAGCCGGGCTACCACGTCGCCCCCGCTGCCGCATTCGCGCGAAAGCAGCAGGCACGGTCCGTAGGAAACATCCTCCACCCAGATCGGGGGCGGGCGTTTTCCCTCCGCTTCCAGACGTTTCTTCAGTTCGCAAAGCATGAGCTGCTTCGTCACCAATTGCTCCAGGTTCATGACTTGCCTCTCTTTCCCCGCCTTCCGGGCTGCCCAAGGCTCCAGGCGATCGCCGATGCGGCGGTGAAACCGATTGTCTTGGCCCCCTCTGCTTCTGCTCTCGCTCAACCTAATCCAGAAACCGCCTTCTGACAAGCGCGTGAGTCCGCGCCTGGCCTCGCCACGGCAATGCGGCGGCAGTCATTCCCGAATGCGCAGCCGGTTGGCGGCGCCGGGGATGCGCGGATTTGGCGGGGCCGGCCCTGCGTTCGTTTGCGCCCGAGCGTTATGGAGCGCGTCCGCGCCAGCGGCGCTTTGGGAGGGCTCAGCGCGTGGGAGGCCCTGGGCCGTCCTTGCCGAACTGTTTCCAGTAAAGCTCCTTGAAGGGATTGACGGCCGGGCCTTGGACGTCCTCGTTTTCCAGGCAGGGCAGAATCGAGTCCCACCATCGGTCGTAGGCCGCCTCGAGGCGGGCGGCCACTGCCGGTCGCTCGGCGAGGAGATCGCGGCGTTGGCCGGGATCGGCCTTGAGGTCGTAGAGTTCCCACTTCATCGAGCCGTCCCGGGTTTGGCTGACGAGCTGATAGCGCTCCTGGCGCACGCTGCAGGAGCGATACTTGGACTGGGCGGCCTGGCCGCGGTCCCACCGCCCCAGGTGTGTGAACAGGAAGCGGGACGGCCATTCGGCCTCGGGATTGCGCAGCAGTGGCGCGAGGCTTCGTCCCTCCCAGGCATTGGACACCGCCGGGGGCAAAGTGGCGCCTGCCAGCGCGGCCAGCGTGGGAAGGACGTCGAGGTGCGCGGCCGGAGCGGCGATGTCGCCCGGCTGAAGAACGCCGGGCCAGCGCCAGAACGAGGCGGCGCGAATCCCGCCGTAATAGGGCGTGCCCTTGCCGGCGCGCATGCCGGCATTGAAGGTCGTCACGCCGGCGGTGCCGCCGTTGTCGTTCATGAAGATCACCAGCGTGTCCTTGGCGAGATTCCACTCATCGAGCCTGGCCATGAGCCTGCCGACGTTGTCGTCGATGTTGGCAATCATCCCGAAGAATTTGGCGACATTGGGCGGCACCTTGCCGGTGTACTTCGCCTCGTATTCCGGGGGAACGTGCAATGGCGCATGCGGGGCATTGGGCGAAATCCAGGCCAGGATCGGCCTGCCGGATTTGCCCTTGGTCTGCTCGATCCATTTCATCGCCTCGTTGAAGAAGACATCGGTGCAGTAGCCGGTGGTCTTCTCAAACTTGCGGTTGTGGAGAATGGCCGGGTTGAAGTACGTGT
>JAKLEJ010000403.1 GCA_022711695.1 Verrucomicrobiota bacterium
CGCGCCTGGCGAGACTACTCCGGGGGCGGCATGACCGACTGGGGCGCGCACGGTTTTGGCGGCGCCCTCTTTTGCGCGGGGCTGCACCGGACGGGGCCCGCGGAGATCGTTCCGCCCGATGGCAAGGATTACCCGCAGCTCACCTACGTGTTTGCCAATGGCGTCCGCATCCACCACGGAGGCGGCAAATCGGGCATTCTCACCTGCAAGGGCGACCAGGGGGAAATCCACGAAAAGCAGACCGGGAACGTCCCCACGCCCAGCATCCAGATCCCCAATTACCGGGGTTCGGGAGGAATCTTCGGCGACTTCCTTCACTGTGTGCGCACCCGCCAACGGCCCTTCCGGGACATCGAGGTGGCGCACCGCACCGTGACCGTCTGCCACCTGGGCAACATCGCCTACTGGCTGAACCGGCGCCTGAAGTGGGATCCGATCAAGGAGGAAATCCTCGGGGATGAAGAGGCCAACCGGTGGCTCTCCCGACCGATGCGGGCGCCCTGGCGCCTGGTTTGAGCCGCGCCACCCACGATCAACGCCCACTAACCACACCCCCATGAACACCCGCTTGCTCTCTCTCCTGCCGGTCATTCTCATCGTCTGCGCCCCTGCCCTGGCCCTGGCGGCGCGAGCCCCAGCGCCCGGCGCCGTGGCTCTAAAGGGCGGCGAAAGCCCCGCGGAAATCGAGGCCGCCTACGCTCAAGCCATCGCCGCGCTGGCCCCCGATCTCGCCAAGAGCGACGGCGCGCCGCTCCGGACGTTCGAATCCACCCTCCACCATGCCGCCCGGCCGGGCGCAGAAGTGGAGCGCGCCGCCTGCTGCCGCGCCATTGCCACCGCTCTCCAGACGCCGATTCCCGCCGAGGCGAAGGCCTGGATGCTGAAGCTGTCCGCTTTCGCCGCCGGCCAGGAGTTGGTTCCCGTCGTGGCGGGCCTGTTGCGGGATTCCGATTCGCTGGTTCGCGAATCGGCCCGCTGCGCGCTGCAGCAGATTCCCCTGGTCACCGCAGCGGAGGCGCTCCGTTCCGCCCTGCGCGAAGCGAGCGATCCGGCCTGGAAAGCCGCGCTGACGCTGGCCCTGGGCGCGCGCCGAGACACCGCGAGCGTGCCCTTGATCAAGCCGCTGCTCTCAGCGGAAGCCCCCGCGGGCGAGGCGGCCTTCGTTGCCCTGGGACAGATCGCCGATGCGGAAGCGGCTGCGGCTTTGTTGGCGGCTCTGCCGAAGGCGCGCGTGGCGCTCCGGTTGCTCGCGGCCGAGGCTTGTCTCAAATGCGCCGAGCAAATGCTCCGCCAGAACCAACCAGCGCAGGCGCTCCGCCTTTACCGCGACCTCGATCAGGCCAGCCAGCCGCGCTCGATTCGCCTGGCCGCCGTGACCGGCCTGTTGCGTTGCGCGGGCGAGGACACCGCCGAGCGGATCGTCGAACTGCTGAACAGCCCGGACGCGGATCGAAAGCAGACTGCGGCGGGGTTCATCTCGGAACTCGACAGCCTCCGCGTGCCCAAGCTGGCGGCGGAGATGGGGCGGCTGCCGGCCGAAAACCAGGTCGTGATTCTGGCGGCCCTGGCCGACCGCGGCGAGGGAGCCGCCCGCCCGGCGGCCCTGGCAGCCGCCCGCAGCGAGCAGGAAACGCTCCGAGTCGCCGGTTTGAGAGCGCTGGGCCGGGTGGGCGACGCCTCGACCGCCGCTTTGCTGATCCAAGCCATGCAAGCCGGCGGGACGGCCGGCGCCGCCGCGCGCCAGAGCCTGCTTCAGCTCGAAGCTCGCGGCTGCAACGAGGCCATTCTCGAAGCCATGCGCAAAGAAACCGACGCCCCAAGGCGCACGGAGCTGATCGGCTTGATCGAAGCCCGGAATATGAGCGCCGCCGCCCCGACGCTCTCGGGCGAACTGGCGTCGAGTGAGGCGGACGTTCGCCGCGCCGCCATGCGCGCCTTGGGACGCCTGGCCAGTCCCCAGGAACTGCTGCCCATGCTCCAGGCCCTGCTGAAGGCCCCGGCCGGGAGCGAGCGCGAGGAGGGAGAGAGGGCGGTGGCCGCGGTTTGCGGCCGGGTCTCGGACCCTGCCCGGCAGACGGCCCCGGTGCTTCGGGCCTATGACAACACCACCGCCGAAGGTCAGGCCGTTCTCCTGCCGCTGCTGGGCCGTCTTGGAGGCAACAGCGCCTTGGAGCGCATCAAAACCGCGCTGGCGGGCAGCGACCCGGCGTTGCAGAAAGCCGCCGAAGCGGCCCTGATGAACTGGCCCGAGGCGGACGACGCGGTCGAAAAGGAACTGCTGGCCATCGCGGACCGCTCGCAGAAACCCGGCGAGCGCGCCGCCGCCCTCCGCGCCTACATCCGCGTCATTGCGATGCCCTCCGGGCTGCCTGAGAAAGCCCGCCTGGCCAAGTTCCAGAAGGCCATGGACCTTGCCGGCGCCGACGCCGAGCGTCTGCTCGTCCTGGAGCGTGTGACCGAAATCAAGCATATCGAGACGCTCCGATTCCTGGCGCTCTTCCTCAACAAGCCGGCTTTGGCCGTGCGAGCCGCCAACAGCATCTGCGACCTGGCGCGCGAACGCGGCCTCAAGGAGCGGAACAAAGCTGAGTTTGAACTGGCGTTGAACAAGATCGTCGAAACGGTTCAGGATCAGGCGGCGACCGACCGCGCCCGCCGCCGCCTCGCCGAGAAATAGGCCGGCAGCGGCTGCAACGGGGGTTCAGGGTTGACAGGCTGGCGCTCCCGTGGCCCTGTTTCCGCATGGCTGTTCGGATTTCACGCGAAGCGGGTCGCTCGGGCAATCGGCCGCGCCAGCCCTGATGAGCCTCGACGACTGCATCGGGCATCTGTGCCTTCGCTGCGGCATCTGCTGCAACGGCATCCTGTTCGGGGACGTCCGCATTCCCGATCCCGCGGAAGCCCGTCAACTCGAGGCCGCCCGCCTGCCGCTTCGCGGGAAGACACAAGGGCGCTCCGTCTGCGCCTGTCTGCCTCAGCCCTGCCCTGCGCTGGGCAAGGGCAACCTCTGCGCGGTGTATCGGGACCGCCCTACCCGGTGCCGTCAGTTCGAATGCGCCCTTCTCAAGCAGGCGGTCGCCGGCGCCATTGCCCTGCCGCAGGCGGTCCGGGTGATCCGAGAAACGCTGGCCCGGGCGCAACGGGTGTCTGCGCTGCTGGAGGCGCTCGGAAACCACCGCTCGGATCGCTCCCTGGCGCGCCGCTTTCGGGCCCTGCAAAGGGCTCTCCCCCGTCGGGCCCTCACCGAGGACTCGGCGAGTCTCTTCGCGGATCTGACCCTTCAGGTCCACGACCTCAACCTGTCCTTGCGCCGTCATTTCTATCCCGGGGATTGACTGCCGCGCCTCGCCTCCGCGCCGCTTCCCCACCCCGCCATCCAAATCCAAAGCTCGTACATTCCTTGTCGCACGTGCGACATTTAATGTACGGGTCCGCGAAGCCGCGCAGTCCCGGAAAGGTTGGAGGCGGATTAAGGGCCTGCGCTCGCCGCTTGACAGGGAGGCGGGGCGGCGCGCACGGTTCGGGCATGTTGCGCCGCGTCACAAGGGCCTTTTCGGAAGCGATTCTCGCGCTGGGTTTCCTCCTCGTCTTCACCGGTCTCCGCGCTCCGGCCGCTCCGGCGGGTTTGCCGTCCTGGTTTGACGGACCCGCCAGTCGCCTGCAGAAGGAGCTGCTCGCGCGGCATGGCGAGAGCCAGCGCGCACGCCTGGAGCGGGGTCTGCGGCAGGCTGCCCGGCTTTGGCGCGCCGAGGACGGCGACGCCGCCCAGTTCGAGAAGTTCGCCCACGACAACTTCGCCGGCGATGCCGCGACGCTGGACGCGCTGTTTGGCCGATTCGAGCGGTTGCTGGAGAAGCTGGACGGGCACATGGCGGAACTG
>JAKLEJ010000404.1 GCA_022711695.1 Verrucomicrobiota bacterium
ATGCGTGGGATGTTCGAGGATGGCGGGATAGCGCCCCCGCAGTTCCCAGGTGTGGAAAAACGGCGACCAATCGATGTGCCGCGCCACCTCCCCCAGGTCCAGCGCCTGCGCCACTCCCCCGCCCGGGGCCAGGCCCGCCGCCCACCCCCCCGCCGGCGCCGACGCCAGCACCCGCAGCCCGATGAACTCGGGCCGGGGCCGGTCCTCATAGCGGAACGCCGGGGCCCGCCGCCGCGCCTCCTCGAGGCTCAGGAGCTTCTGCCTCGCCGCCGTGTGCTGCTCGCGCAGCCGGCGCTGCTCGGCCCGCACCGTCTCCACGAAGCCCGCTTTCTGCGCCGGGTTGAGCAGGCTGCTGGCCACCGGCACGGCTCTCGAAGCGTCGAGCACGTGCACCACCGCCTGCGAGTAGGCCGGGGCGATCTTCACCGCCGTGTGCGCCTTGCTGGTCGTGGCCCCCCCGATCAACAGCGGCGTCGTGAAGCCTTCGCGCTCCAGCTCCCGCGCCACATGCGCCATCTCCTCCAGCGAGGGCGTGATCAGCCCGCTCAGCCCGATCAGGTCCGCCTGGTGCTCGCGGGCCGCCTGCAGGATCTTCTCGCACGGCGTCATTACCCCAAGATCGATCACCTCGTAGTTGTTGCAGCCCAGCACCACCCCCACGATGTTCTTGCCGATGTCGTGCACGTCGCCCTTCACCGTGGCCAGCAGCACCTTGCCCTGCGCCCGGCCCCCGGCGCGCTTCTCCGCCTCCAGGTAGGGCGTCAGCCAGGCCACCGCCTTCTTCATCACCCGCGCCGACTTGACCACCTGCGGCAGGAACATCCGCCCCGACCCGAACAGGTCCCCCACCACGTTCATCCCCCCCATCAGCGGCCCTTCGATCACCGCCAGCGGCGTGCCGTACTTCTGCAGCGCCTCCGCTGTGTCCGCCTCGACAAAATCGGCGATGCCTTTGACCAGCGCGTGCTCCAGCCGCTGCTCCAGCGTGCCCCCGCGCCAGGCCGTGTCGGTCGTTTCGGTCTTGCCCTGCTGCTTCACCGAGTCCGCGAAGCGCAGCAGCCGCTCCGTCGCGTCCGGCCGCCGGTTCAGCAGCACGTCCTCGACCCGCTCCAGCAGGTCCTTGGGCACTTCCTCGTACACCGCCAGCAGGCCCGGGTTCACGATGGCCATGTCCAGCCCCGCCTGGATCGCATGATAGAGGAACGCGCTGTGCATCGCTTCCCGCACCGTGTTGTTGCCCCGAAAGCTGAACGACACGTTGCTCACCCCGCCGCTGACCTTGGCCCGCGGCAGGTTCCGCTTGATCCACCGCGTCGCCTCGATGAACGCCACCGCGTAGCCATTGTGTTCCTCGATGCCCGTGCCCACCGTCAGAATGTTCGGGTCGAAGATGATGTCCTCCGGCGGAAAACCCGCCTGCCGCGTCAGCAGCTCGTAGGACCGCTGGCAGATTTCCACCTTGCGCTCGAACGTGTCCGCCTGCCCCCGCTCGTCGAACGCCATCACCACCACCGCCGCCCCGTAGCGCCGGATCCGCCGCGCCTGCTCCAGAAACGCCTGCTCCCCTTCCTTCAGCGAAATCGAGTTGACGATTCCCTTGCCTTGGATGCACTTCAAGCCCGCCTCGATCACCGTCCATTTGGACGAGTCGATCATCACCGGAACCCGCGCGATCTCCGGCTCCGATCCCACCAGGTGCAGGAAATGCGTCATTGCCTGCGCCCCGTCCAGCAGGGCCTCGTCCATGTTCACATCGATGATCTGCGCCCCGTTTTCGACCTGCTGCCGCGCGATCGTCAACGCCTGGTCATACTCCCCCGCCAATATGTGCCGCGCGAACTTCGGCGAGCCCGCCACGTTGGTCCGCTCCCCGATGTTCACGAAGTTCGCCTCCGGCCGCACCGTCAGCGGCTCCAGCCCGCTCAGCCGCAGGCACGGCTCCACCGCCGGCAGACGCCGCGGCGCATGCCGCCTCACCGCCTCGGCGATCGCCCGAATGTGCTCGGGCGTCGAGCCGCAGCAGCCCCCCGCCAGGTTCAGCCACCCGTTGGCCGCAAAGTCCCCCAGCGCCGCCGCCATGGCTGCCGGGCTTTCATCGAACTCGCCGAACGCGTTGGGCAAGCCCGCGTTCGGATAGCAGCTCAGGCACACCGGCGCCACCCGCGACAGCTCCTCCAGGTAGGGACGCATCTGCGCCGCTCCCAGCGCGCAGTTGATCCCCACGCTCAGCAGGTTCGCGTGCGCGATCGAGTTCCAGTAGGCCTCCACCGTCTGCCCGGACAGCGTCCGCCCGCTCTTGTCCGTGATCGTGAAGGACACCATCACCGGCACCCGCCGGCCGGCCTCGTCAAAGCATTGCTCGATGGCGTAGAGCGCCGCCTTCGAGTTGATCGTGTCGAACACCGTCTCCACCAGCAGCGCATCCACCCCGCCCCGCAGCAGCGCCCCCGCCTGCTCCCCATAAGCCGCCGCCAACTGCTCGAATGTCACCGCCCGGTAAGCCGGGTTTTGCACATCCGGCGACAGCGACGCCGTTTTGTTCGTCGGCCCGATCGCCCCCGCCACAAAGCACCGCCGCCCCGGGTGCGCCGCCATGAAGGCGTCGGCCGCCTGCCGCGCGTTGGCCGCCCCCGCCTCGTTCAGCTCCCGCGCCAGCCCTTCCATCCCGTAGTCCGCCAGCGAAATCGACGTCGAGTTGAACGTGTTCGTCTCGATCACATCCGCCCCCGCCTCGAAATACAGCCAATGAATCTCGCGAATCAGGTCCGGCCGCGTCAGGCTCAGCAGATCGTTGTTGCCCCGCACGTCCCGCGGCCAGTCCCGGAACCGCTCCCCGCGGTAGTCCGCTTCGCCCAGCTTGTGCGCCTGGATCATCGTGCCCATCGCCCCATCGAGGATCACGATGCGCTCGCGCAATAATTCCGCCAGGGCTGCCCCCGCTCCGCCGGACGCCAGTTTGGTGTTTTCAGCATTCACGTCGCCGCCAATCTAACATGCGCAGCCCATAAATCAAGCTATCTTGATATGAAGATATGTATCGTGCAACGCGCCAGGCCTTCACCCGCTCCACGAGCGCATACCCGCATGAAACCAAACCAATTGCAGAGGCCGAAAGGGGAGGCCGAACCGCGAAGGAAGCAACGAAAAGGGCTGACATGAGCCACCGTCAACTAAACACTCTATCAGCTAACAACTATGCCCATGTCAGCCACAGAACTCTACTACGAGACGCGCAAAAAAGCAAATCGCGCCCCCGCTCGGCCGGCGCCGGCTCAGCGCGGCGTCACGGCGATGGCGGCGCTGAAGGCCAGGTTGGTGTCGCTCCGTTCCAGCAGGGTTCGCGCCAGTGTGGCCACGGTGCGGTGGACCACGCCCGAAAACACGGCCTTTTCGCCCGCCCGCACGATCACGGGCTGGTCGAGATTCATCATCCGGTCGTTCAGCAGGACGGTGATCTCGCTGGCGTTGGTCGAGGCGAGCGTCACGGTCTGAGCTTCGCGCTCGGCGACAATTTCCTGGCCGCGCCGGGCTTTGTCCGGGGGGACTGCCAGCCAGTAGAAGCGGGGATGAGTTCTGCCGCTCTGCCGCCAGACCACCCGCTTCGGCAGGGGCTCGCGGGAGTATCGCTCCATCCAGGGGATGGCCTTGCGGTCCTCGAGGTCCATCCAGTGGCCTTTGCCGGCGTGCAACTCCGTGAAATGAACGTAGCCCGAAGGATCGCGGCTTTGGAGTTCGTCGAGCTTCCTGCCCCACTCGGCGGCGACCTTGTTGCGGCTGTAGGCGCCGTCGTTGGCGCCGACCTGGATGGCAAACGGCAGGTTGCGCAGGCCCACGGGCAAAGCATCATTAAAATGGCCG
>JAKLEJ010000405.1 GCA_022711695.1 Verrucomicrobiota bacterium
CGCGCGCCCTCTCCTCCAGCGCAGGTCTCATGCAGAGGGCAACGCGGGTTGGAAAACCCGCGACACGGCAGGCTCGAAAGCCTGCGCTACGAGGCAGCCTGGGGCGAAATCGGCCGTCATGAAGCGGAGTTGCCAAGGGGATGCCGCTGCGCCACACTCGGGCGGCATGACGAAGCGTTTCTACATCACCACCGCCATCGACTACGTCAACGGGCAGCCGCATTTGGGGCATGCCTACGAGAAGGTCGTCACCGACGTGATCGCCCGCGGCCGCCGATGGATGGGCGAGGAGGTCTTCTTTCTCACCGGGCTGGACGAGCACGGGCAGAAGGTCCAGCAGGCCGCCCTGGCGGAAGGCAAGACGCCGCAGGCCTACTGCGACGAACTGGCCGCCAGTTGGAAGGCCTTCGCCGCGAAGCTGAACCTGACCAACAACGACTTTGTCCGCACCACCGAGCCCCGCCACAAGGCGGTGATCCAGGCGATCCTCTCCAAGCTCCATGCCAATGGCCAGTTCTACAAGGCGGAATACAAGGGATTCTACTCGGCCAAGGAGGAGACGTTCCTGACCGAAAAAGACCGGCGGCCGGACGGAACCTTCGACCCGATGTGGGGCGAGGTGACCGAGCTGGCGGAGGAGAACTACTACTTCCGCCTGAGCGCCCACCAGCAGTGGCTGATCGATTACATCGAGGCCAATCCGGATTTCGTTTATCCGTCCTACCGGCGGAACGAGGTGCTGGGTTTTCTGAAGAACAACCGGCTGGAGGACCTGTGCATCTCCAGGCCGGCGGCGCGGCTGAGCTGGGGCATTCCCCTGCCCTTCGATCCCGGGTACGTGACCTACGTGTGGTTCGACGCGCTGTCGAACTACATCAGCGTTCCGGCGGCGCTGGGCGATCCGGCCGCCGCGGGGCCGCTGGGCCTGGGCGCGCCGGCCTCCGGACAACCCCTCCAGTCTTCGCTCTGGCCGGCAGACGCGCACGTCATCGGCAAGGACATCGTCAAATTCCACGCGGTTTACTGGCCGATCATGCTCAAGGCCATGGGGGCGGCGCTGCCGCGCCAGATCCTGGCGCACGGCTGGTGGCAAAAGGACGGCGCCAAGATGAGCAAGAGCCTGGGCAACGTGGTCGATCCCGTGGCGGTGATCGACGAATGGGGCGTGGACGCCTTCCGCTATTACGTGGTCCGCGAGCTGGACCTGGGCCCGGACGGGAACTGGACCGACGCCGGGTTCCAGGCCCGCTACTCGGCGGAACTGGCCAACGGGCTGGGCAACCTCGTCAACCGTTCGCTCTCGATGCTCAAGCGCTACCGGGGCGGGGTGACGCCGCCGCGCTCGGACGAACTGGCGGAAGCGGCCGCGAAGGCGGCCGCGGGCGTGGTCGAGAACCTGCGGGGACATCGTTTGCAGGGCGCGCTCGAGGACATCTGGGCGCTGGTCAACCGGGCCAACCAGTATGTGGACCAGACCGCTCCCTTCAAGCTGGCCAAGGATCCCGCCCAGGCGGCGCGGCTGGGCGAGGTGCTCTATAACCTGGCCGAAACCTGCCGGGTGCTGGCGGTTCTGCTGACGCCCTTCCTGCCGGATTCGGCCGCCCGCATCCATCGGCAACTGGGGTTGGCCGCCCCGCCCAAGCACGCCGGCGAAGCCGGGTGGGGCGTCCTGGCCGAAGGCCATGTCATCGGCGAGGTGTCGCCGCTCTTCCCGCGCAAGGACGCGCCCGCGGCGGCGCCGGCGCAGAGCCAGCCAGGCAAACGTTCCTGACCCGGGTTTCTCCCGAGGCCATCCCCTTGCGCGTTCGAGAACGTCTGAGGTCGGATAAACAGGGCGACTTGCGCGCAGATTCAGGAGGAATGCGGGCTTGACTCTCAGCGGCTGATGGCCAGTCTTTGCGCCACCATGATTCTGAAGAACGCTTCCGCCCGCCGGCCAGGGGCGCTGCCCCGGAGAACCCTTCGCACTTTCATCAGCGGCCTGACCTGCGCGGGTCTCCTGGTGGCGGCCTGCGCCGACCGAACCAGCGCCGCGGCCATCAGCATGGGCAGCCTGCTGGACCAGATGACCGACCTGGCCGGCATGGCGGAGTTCCCGGCCCCCGCTTACACCTGCAAGCAGTTCTCGTCTTACGACCAGAAGTCGAAATCCCCCACCCAGGAATGGTTCGCCAACAACGATTGCGGGCAGTACCTGAGGGTGGAAGACAAGGCCGGACGCAAAGAGCACGTGATGATGGACGTGGACGGCCCCGGCGCCATCGTGCGGATATGGTCGGCCAACCCGGCGGGGACGTTGCGCATTTACATTGACGGGCAGGACACGCCCGCCATCGAGGCGGCGATGTCCGACCTGCTGGGCGGCAAGCATCCCGGCCTGCCCCGGCCGCTGGCGGGCGAATACAGCAAGGGCTGGAATCTCTACCTGCCCATCCCCTACGCCAAACACTGCAAGGTGACCAGCGACAAGGGCGGCTTCTATTACCACGTGAACTACCGCACCTACGAGAGCGGGACCGCCGTGGAATCGTTTCAGCCCGCGCAGCTCGCCTCGTTGACGAGCCGCCTGGCGCAACTGGCCCGGCGCCTGGACAGCCCGCGCAGCCGGCTCGAAGACCTGGGCGGGGACATCGAGGATTACACCGTGGAACTGGGCGCGGGCGAAAGCCTGGAGCAGGAGTTCAGCGGCCCCAAGGCCTTCACGGGCTTCGTCCTGAACGTGTCGGCCAGCGACAAGGAAGCGTTCCTGCGCGGAACGATCGTGAAGATGAGCTTCGACGGCGAGCCCTGCATCGAGGCGCCGCTGGGCGACCTCTTCGGGACCGCCCCGGGCCTCAACGCCTACAGCGCGCTGCCCTGCGGCGTCACCAAGGATGGCGAGATGTACTGCCAGTGGTTCATGCCGTTCAAGGAATCCGCCTCGATCGTGCTGGTGAACCACAGCAAGGTCGTGGGCACGCTCAACGGGCAGTTCGCCCTCAAAGACTACACCTGGACGGATCGCTCGATGCACTTCCACGCCAAATGGCGGGTGGCCTGGGATGTGCCCACCCGGCCCATGATCGACTGGAACTACCTCACCGCGCAGGGCAAGGGCGTCTTCGCCGGCGTGGCCTTTGCCATCGACAACCCGGTCAAGGACTGGTGGGGCGAAGGCGACGAGAAGATTTACGTGGACGGCGAGACGTTCCCGAGCCACTTCGGCACGGGCACCGAGGATTATTACGGCTACGCCTGGTGCTGGCCGGGGCTCTTCACCCATGCCTACCATGCGCAGCCGCGCTGCGACGGCCCGGGCAACTACGGCCGCACCAGCGTCAACCGCTTCCACATCCTGGACCGCATTCCCTTTGCCAGGGACTTCAAGTTCGACATGGAGCTGTGGCACTGGCACCAGACCTGCAAGGTGAACATGGCGGTCACGGCCTATTGGTACGCGCGACCCGGAGCCAGGGACGGCTTCAAGGCCATCACGGCCGACATGGCGGTGGTGCGGCCCATGCCCGAGTATGTGGTGCCGCGGGTGCGCGGAGCCCTCGAGGGCGAATCGCTCCGCATCGTGCAGGTCACGGGCACCGCCGAGCCGCAGGATTGGGGCGACATCAGCGCCGGACGGCACCTGTGGTGGCACGCCGGGATGAAGCCGGGCGACACCCTGAAGCTGGCGTTCGCGGCCCCCAAGGCGGGCAAGTTCCAGGTGCTGGGCCGCTTCCTCCGGGCCAAGGATTACGGCATCCATCAACTGGCCATCAACGGCGCCAATGCCGGCGCGCCCATGGACTTCTATAGCGCCGACGTGCGGCCCAGCCGCGAGATGGACCTCGGCGTCTTCGAGCTGAAGCAGGGCGACAACGAGTT
>JAKLEJ010000406.1 GCA_022711695.1 Verrucomicrobiota bacterium
CGGCAAGGCGGTGCGCCCCCATGCCGGCAAGCGGCACCTGTTGGCCGGCAAGAATACCAAGCGTCGCCGTCAGTTGCGCGGCACCTCGATGGTCGATGAAACCGACCAGTACCGGATTCTGCAGAACCTGCCGTTCTCTCATTAAAATACTCTTTCCCACTGACTTACCATGCGAGTTACCAACGCTCCCGCATCGCGCCGCCGCCGGACCCGCTTCCTCCAAGCCGCCAAGGGCTTCCGGATGCGCCGCTCGAAACTTTACCGCTACGCGTCGGACGCGCTCGATCACGGGCGCAAGTACGCCTTCCGGGACCGCCGCGTGCGCAAGCGCGATTTCCGCACGCTCTGGCAGGCCCGAATCAGCGCCGCGGCCCGCGCCGCCGGCATGACCTACAGCCGGCTCATCGAGGGGTTGAAGGACGCCAAGGTGGCCCTGGACCGCAAGATGATCGCCGACATCGCCGCCCAGGACAGCGTGGCTTTCGCAGAACTGGTCAAGGTGGCCCGGGCCGCTCTCTCGGCCAAGGGCATCAAGGCCTGAAACGAGCCGGTTGACAGTCCCTTTGGCGGGCGGTTCGGAGTCGAGCCGCCCGTTTTCTCTTTCTTGGGACGCCCGCCGGCGCCAGACTGGCTGGAGGATATTTATGGGTTTCACAGAACAAATCGAGCCGTCCAAACAGGCCGCCCTGGCGGAGATCGGGGCCGCCTCCGAGCTGGCGGGGTTGGAGCAGACCAAGGGCAAATGGATCGGGCCGCAAGGCCAGTTCACCGCCCTGATGAAGCAGATGGGAAGCCTCTCGAAAGAGGAGCGCCCGGCCGCCGGCCGGCTCATCAACCAGGCCAAGGTGGAAATCGAGGCCGCCCTCGCCGCCCGACGCGCCGACCTCGAGCTGAAAGCCGCGCTGCCCAAAGAACCCACCGACTTCACCCTGCCAGGCCGGATCCGGCCTCTGGGCCGGCTCCATCCGCTCACCCAGGTCACCGAGGACATCGTGCGGAGTTTCCGCAAGATCGGCTTTGTGGTGGCGGACGGGCCCGAGGTCGAGGACGATTACCACTGTTTCGACGCCTTGAACACGCCGGCCGACCACCCGGCGCGCGACTCGCAGGACACCTTCTACCTCGACAGCCCGAGCCGGCTGCTCCTCCGCACCCACACCTCCTCGGTCCAAATCCGGGTAATGAAGCAGCAGCCGCCGCCGGTCCGGATCATCGTGCCGGGGCGGGTTTACCGCCGGGACAATGCCGACGCCACCCATAATCCCACCTTCCATCAGATTGAAGGGCTCTATGTGGACAAGGGTGTGACCGTGGGCGATCTGAAAGGCACGGTCGAGTTCGTCTTCCGCGAGCTGATGGGCGAGGACGTGAAGATCCGGTTTCGGCCGCACTACTTCAGCTACACCGAGCCAAGCTTCGAGATCGACTTCTCGAATGCCCTGGTCAAGAAGATGGGCAAGGATTGGCTCGAGATCGCCGGCTGCGGCATGGTTCATCCCCAGGTGTTCGAAAACGTCGGCTACGATCCGGAAGTCTGGACCGGCTGGGCCTTCGGGTTCGGCATCGAGCGCATCGCCATGCTGCGCTACGGGATCAACGACATCCGGCTCTTCTACGAGAACGACCTGCGCTTCCTGAAGCAGTTCTAGCCCCGATATCTCCGGAGGCGCCCGGGAAGGGACCTGACCCTAGCCGCGTTGAACCCCTGGCGGGAAGGGCGGGAAAGGCCCGGAATCCAATCCCGCTCAATCCGAAGGGCGCGGATGCCGATACTGACTTGGGACACATGACATCGGCGCTCGAACACAACACCGCAATGCGGCGCGCGCGCGCAGGCTGGAAAGGCCTGGCGTGGTTCGCCGTCCTCGCCCTGTGCGGGACCTTGCTGCTGCGCGGGGCTAACCCGCCGGAGACAAGCCGCCGCTTCCTGTTTGTGGTGGAGACGACCACCGCCACGGCGCGCATGGCCGACACCCTGCAACGAGGCCTCTTCGAGATGATCGAGGGCGGTTTGGAAGGACGCATGCGCGCCTCGGACACCTTTGGCCTCTGGCTGAGCGGCGACCGGGTGGACGTGGATTACCCGATGCAGACCTGGGACGAAAGCCAGCGATTGGTGCTGGCCTACCGGGCCACGGAGCACCTCAAGGCGCAACGCTTCGCCAAGTCCACCCGGCTGGCCACCGCGCTTTCCGCCGCCGCGACCGTGGTTGACTCGGTCAAGGACCTCTCGATCGTCCTGCTCACAGAAAGCGGCGCCCGGGTCAAGGGAACCCCGTTCGACAAGGAAATCAACGACGCCCTCAAAGAAGCGGCGCCCCGCCTCCGCTCGGAAAAACGCCCCGCCCGCATCGCGCTCCAGGCCGAAGGCGGACGTCTGACGCGCTGGAGTGTGGACTCGTTCGAGGCGGTGCCGCTGCCGCCAAAGCCGGTCCCGACGCCGAAAACGCCGGTCGCCTCCAACACGGAATCGACCAATCGGACTGCCGTCGCAACGTCGAAGCCTTCCACCAATCCGACCCCGTCCGTTGAGCTAAAGAAAACAGTGGCGGCGGCTACCAACCCAGCGCCGGTCAAAGCGTCAACCGCCGCGGCCGCTAAAGAGCCTGACGCCGCTTTGGCCTTGGCCGCGGCGGGAAAGCCGACCGAGCCTGGAAAGCCTGCCCCAACGGCCCCCGCCGCGACAAACAGCGCCTCAGCAGGCCGGGTCCCAGACGCGTCCGCGAATGCGCTCGCCACGCCAACAAGCGCTCCTGCCATCTCCAACACTGTGATCGCGACCGCGGCCTCCACGAACTCTCCACGGGTGGCAGTCACCAATGTCCCGACGATTCAGGCGGCCGCCACCCCAAACGGCGGTCCACCCGCAGAGCCGCAAGCGGCGCCTGCGGCCGTCACCAACCGGCGCGCGCCCATCATCCTTACCCGCGAAAGCGTGGCTCAGAAGCCCTGGACCGGCTTCGAACCAACGTCCACCCAGCCCGCGACAAACCCCGGAACGGCCGGGACCGTGTCCAACGGGATGCCAGCCAACGCCGCCGTTCGAGCGTCTGGAACCAACGCCTCAGTCGCCCTGACAACGAATGCGACGCCCGCCTTGGCCGCTTCCTCCAGCAATGCCCCCACCCTCTTGGCGTCCACGCCGACCAACCTCGATTCCGCCACGCGAACGAACGCCGTGGCCTCCCTCCGGGCCTCCAGCAACCCGATACCGGCAGCCGTCGATTCATCGCCGGGAAAGCCCGTCGCCTCGGAAGCGCAGGAAGAGAGTGGCAGTTCGAACGTCTCGCCCGTCTGGCTCAGCATCGGAACGGCCGCGGCGGCGCTGCTGGCGGTTGCCGGCCTCCTCCTGTGGCGCTCGCGGGCTGCCGCCCGCCGCCAGCCCAGCCTGATCACCCAGGGCATCGGCCGGAGCCGGGATGGATCAGCCGGCTTTTAGGCCGACATTGATGGTCATCACCCCTCCGAGGAGGCTCACGATTCCGACTTCGTGGCAGCCCAGGTCGCGCATGCCCGCCGCCACGCCCTGCTGCGCCGGGTAATGCTCGAGCGATTCCAGGATGTAGGCGTAGAGAGCGGCGTCCCCGCAAAAGAGCCGTCCAAACACCGGCACTCCCCGCCGCAGGTAGCCGAAGTAGCATCGACGCCACAGCGGGCGTTCGGGCTTGCCAAAATCCAGGACCAGCAGCCTGCCGCCCGGCCGCGCCACGCGCCACATCTCGCGCAAACCGGCCCGCCAGTCGGAAAGATTGCGCAGCCCATAGGCCACGGTTACGGCATCGAAACTGGCCTCGGGGAACGGCAGGCTCAAGGCGTCCCCCGCCACGAA
>JAKLEJ010000407.1 GCA_022711695.1 Verrucomicrobiota bacterium
GGTTCACCGCGCCAACCGATGTCGGCTACGGGGTGCAGACGCTTCAAATGAGCGGCCTGCTGACCGAATTGACACCGGAGGTCACGTATCACTACCGGGTTGTGGCCACCAACAGCCTCGGCGCCACCAACGGCCAGGACCAGACCTTCGTGTGGAGGCTGTTCACTGTGACCAACCAGAGCGACGGCGGCCCCGGCTCGCTGCGCCAGTGCATCGCCGAGGCCGGCTACGGCGCCACGCTGGATCTCCGCGGGCTCACGAACGTCCTCGCCCTGACCAACGAACTGGTGCTGGACAAAAGCCTCGTGCTGGTCGGGCCGGGAGCGACGAACCTGGCTCTCAGCGGCGCGGGGGTCAACCGTGTGTTGAGGGTCGAAGCCCAGGCTGCAGTTTCCTTGTCCGGCTTGACTATTCGGGACGGGCGCGCCCACAACGGCGTTGGCGGCGCCACTTACGGATACGGCGGCTCGCCAGGCGACCCCGGTGGGGGCATCTACAACGCGGGCTGGCTCACGCTCGACGACTGCGTGATCACCAATAACAGTTCAGGCAACGGCGGCGCCGGCTACCCTGGATACACCGCCTCGCCCGGCGGCCCCGGCGGCGTCGGTGGCGACGGCGGCGGCGTCTATAATGCGCCGTCGGCCATGCTGACCCTGCGGCGTTGCGCGGTCCTCGGAAACGCTACCGGCGTCGGCGGCGTGGGCAACGCGGGCGGACACGGCGTCAATCACTCCGGGTTGGCCGGCGCTGGCAGCAACGGCGGGGCCGGCGGGTACGGCGGAGCCGGCGGCAAGGGCGGCGGTATTTATGGGGCTGGCCAGGTCACCCTGGCTGAATGCACGCTGGCGGACAATCTCACCGGGGCCGGTGGTCCAGGCGGCTGGGGCGGAGGGGGCGGCGACAGCGGATGGCTCTGGTACGGGCGTTCGGGAGGGAGTGGAGGAGGAGGAGGCGAAAGCGGATCGGGCTGCGCGGTTTATGAAGCGGGTCGAATGAGTTTGCGCAACTGCACCCTCAGCGGCAATGCCGCCGGCGCGGGTGGGGTGGGAGGCGGTGGCGGCCATGCCGGAGACGGGGGTATGGGAGCGGGGAGCCCGGGATATCCTGCGGGTGGCGGCAGCGGAGGAAAGGGAGCCGGCGTGTTCAGTTCCGGCCGACTGGAGTTCTTCAGTTGCACCCTCGCGAACAACATCGCCGGCGCGGGCGGCGCAGGCGGGTACTCGCCCTATAGCGCCACGCCAGGCGCCGTTGGCCTTGGGGGAGGCGTGTTTTGCGCGCTCGGCGCTCAACCTGTCCAAACCCACAACACGATCATCGCCATGAACGCGCATCCGGCAAACGTTCCCGACGATGTCGCGGGTGTCTTCGTATCCCAAGGCCACAATCTTGTGGGCACTGGGGCTGGCAGCGCCGGTTTTGGCGGGCCTGGAGACCTGCTGGGCCTGGATCCGCGCCTGGGACCGCTCACGAACAACTGCGGCCCCACATGGACCCATGCCTTGTTAACCAACAGCGCGGCGCTCAACGCGGGCACGAACAGCGGCGCCCCTCGGACCGACCAGCGGGGCTTTCCCAGGATCGACCCCTACCATGGCCAGATCGACATCGGCGCGGTGGAGATTCTGCCGCTTGCCATCACCAGCCTGTCCCTGGAGCCCGGCCTGGGTTGCCGGCTCGCCTGCTGTGGCATGCCCGACGGAACCTACACCCTCGAGAGTTCGACCAACATGGTGGATTGGACGACGATCACCAACCTGGTCCCTGGCGAGGATGGCCTGTTCGAGGGTTCCGACTCCGATGTCGGCTGGCGGGAGCGCTATTACCGCCTGAAACGGCCGTAAGACCGATCCTTGCACGCCCCCCAGGCGCCGCGTTTCGAAGCGGCCGGCGCGCCCGGCAGACAAGCCCTCTATTGCTCGTTGCCGGCCTTGTCCCGGTAGCGCTCGGCCAGGACTCGGGCAGTCTTGAGCAAGCGCTCGGCCAGGGCTTTTGGGCGGACCACGGTGGCGTGCGCCCCCCAGCCCAAAGCCCGGCGCTCCATTTCCTCGATGCTGTCCAGCCGCAGCCGGGCCCAGCCCTTCGGCAAGTCGGTCAGCTCCTGGCTGGCATGCCAGCGCCGCCCCCGAATCAAGTCCGCCGCCCAGGGATCGAAGTCCATGACCACCTCGTAGTCTTCGCGCCCTTTGTAAACGCTGAAGCTGCGGCGCAGATACTCGCCGGGCTCGAAGTCTGCCGGCCGGGCAAAGCCCTGGCGGGTGATCCTGGGCCGCCGCAGCCGCGTCAGGGCAAACGCGCGGATCGCCTGCCGGTTCAGGTCGTAGCCCAACAGGTGCCAGTGGTTGTCGATGCAGGCCAGGTGATAGGGCCTCACATGCCGGTTCTGCGTCCGTTCTGAGCCGAGGTTCCGGTAGAGGAACTTGAGCGTGCGCCGTTCCCGCACCGCCCGGTCGAGGACTTGGAAGACGGCGATGTCCGCGTCTTCCGGCCCCAGAGGCCGGAACGACAGAACCTCGTCCAAGCCGTGCACGGTCAACTGCGGGCCTGTGTTCAGTTGGCCGGTCAGGCCGACGGCCCGGCTGGGGCCGGAGCCTTGAACCGTTGATCTGCGTTGATCTCACGCAGATATTCTCGGCCCAGCCCGTGCCGTGAGCGTTTGATTAGCGTACAATTAGCGACGATTAGCGGTTTCCCTCTGTGGGCGTGCCTTCCGGCGGCAAATGCGGGAGGTTCCGTGGCGTTTGGTAGGTGCGGGTACACGCGCCGGCAAACGCTCGCCGAAGTTCCTGTTGTCGCAGAAGCCAACCCCGCCAGACACGGCGAAACCCCTGATTTTATTGGTGGTTTGTCGAAGTGGCGGAGAGAGTGAGATTCGAACTCACGGTACCCTTTTGGAGTACTCACGCTTTCCAGGCGTGCGCATTAGACCACTCTGCCATCTCTCCGCCAGGAGCGGCGCATACTGTGCTCAAAGCCCCGCTGCCGTGCAATCCAAATCCGAAAGCGTGAATCCGCCCCTCACCCCGCCGGGGCAAAGCGGCGACGGTCATGTTCAAACGCGCATCGGCTGACGGCGCAGCGGATGGACGGATTCAGAGGGTCACTTCAGCGGGAGAGCGTTGGCGGAGAGGGCCTCGGAGACCAGGCCCAGGGCCTCGGCGCGGAGCACGGCGCCGATGAGGCGCTGCTCATGGGTGTTGTTGATCACGGGCACGCGGCGCATGTCGCTGGCCACCAGCACCGGCAGGGCGTCCACCAGCCGCTGATCGGGGGTCAGACACGCGGGCGTCGGCCGCATCACGTCGTAAGCGATGACGCTGTTGAGTTCCTGCTTGAGATGGAGGTGCTGCTTCAAGTCCTGCAGGGAAACGATGCCCACGAGCCGGCCCCCGGCATCGGTCACCGGCAGGAAGTTGTTGGCGTTGGTGAGAAAGCGTTGGGCCATTTCCGGGAAGCTGGTGGTTTCCAGCAGGGGCGACACCGGCTCGCGCATGAGGTCGGCGACCGTCTTTTCGGTGGCGGCGCCGGCGCGGAACGGTTCGCCCGCCAGGGTGAGGCCCTTGCGGCGGAGCGGTTCGGTATAGACGGACTCGCGGTGCAGGCCGCGGGCGACGAGAGTGGAAACGGCGCAGGCGAGCATCAGGGGCGGCATCAGGGAGTAGTTCAGGGAAAGCTCGAAGATGGCAATGATGGCCAAAAGGGGCGAGTGAGTGGTGGCGGCCAGCATGCTGCCCATGCCCACCAGTGCGAACGCGCCGGGCGGCAGGTTCGAGGCGAGGTGCAGGTGTTGCAGGCAGCCGCCAAAGACGCTTCCCAAACCGGCGCC
>JAKLEJ010000408.1 GCA_022711695.1 Verrucomicrobiota bacterium
AGGCGGCCGCAAGCATCCGCAGCAGGAGTACATCCGGGTGAACACGAGCAACATCCTGTTCATTTGCGGCGGCGCCTTTGTCGGCATCGAGCGGATCATCCAGCGCCGCCTGGGCCGCCACGTGCTGGGTTTTCACGCCGGCGGGGAGCTGAAGGACGAGGCTGTTGAGCGGCAGGAGATCCTGCAATATGTCGAGCCCGAAGATTTGCTCAGCTACGGATTCATCCCCGAATTCGTCGGCCGGCTGCCGATGATGACCGTGCTGGCGGAGCTGACGGAGGCGCAGTTGGTCTCGATTCTGACCGAGACCAAGAACGCGCTGACCAAGCAATATGCGAAGCTGCTGGCGATGGAGGGCGTGGAACTGGAGTTTTCACCCGACGGGCTGCGCGAGCTGGCGGCGCAGGCGATCAGGAAGGGCACCGGCGCGCGCGCCTTGCGCAGCCTGCTCGAACGCCTGATGCTCGACATTATGTACGATGTGCCCGGCAACGAGGACATCCTCCACGTGCACATTACCGGGCCGGTAGTAACCGGTCGAAGCAAACCGATTATCCGCCGCAAACACAACCGGGCAGCGGCCTGATTCACCTCCGCCGCGCATATCCCTCCGGCCCTATGCCATCCAACTCTCCAGCCTCCTCCGTTCCGCCGATCACTCCCGCCTCTCCGCCCCCGGCTGCGAAAAGGCACGGATGTCTGTTTTACGGGTGCGGGGTGTTGATCGCCCTGGCGCTGGTGATTGTTGCGACGGTTCTGATCACGCTGTGGTGGGTCCAGCGGCCCATTAGACCCGTCGTGCTGTCGCCCCCGGAGAAGGCGGTTGTCGAGCAGAAGCTCCAGCAGCTTGGCGGCGGGAATGCCCCCGCCGCCGTCCCGCCAAGCCCGGGCGCCATCCCTTCCGCCGTGAAGCGCGAGGCGGAAGCCGCCGAGACGCCCGCCGTTCCCCCCGTTCCAGCCGCTGGCACGGATGCGAGTTTGAAGCGCGACCGGCCCTATGTGCCGGGCTCCAGGACGTTGAAGCTGACCGAGCGGGAAATCAACGGCCTGTTGCACGCCAACACCGATCTGGGCAGGTCTGTGCGGCTGGAGTTCGCGCGAGACGCCGTCCAGGCCTACCTGGCGGTGCGCATCCCGCAAGACTTTCCGATTGGCGGCGGCCAGATGTTCCGTGCGCGCGGTCGTTTCCTTCTGTCGCTGGGCAACGGCGGCGAGCCTTACGCGGTGCTGGAGGATTTAACCGTCCTCGGGCTGAGCCTGCCCAAGGCATGGTTGGGAGGGCTCAAAGGCCAGAACCTGATTGGCCGGGCGATGGGGGAACGGGACGGCTCGCCCGTGTTCAACGGGATCAAGAGCCTGCGGGTTGAGCCCGGCACCCTGGTGCTGGAAGTCGAGGAGTAAGGGGCGGGTCAGGTCTTGGGTTTGCGCGGCCGCTTCGGCGAGCGCTTCGGCGGCGGCACCTCTCTAATCTCCGCGTCGAAAGTCCCCGCGATGAAGCTCCTGGCTTCATCAGGCAGGCAGAGATATATCTTGCCGGGCATTCGCCCGTTGGCGGCCTGGCCAAACACGAGCTTGAGGGCGTATCCGTTGGTGATTGTTTCGGTGGCGGATTGCTGGTGCTCGTCTTTCCAGCGCAATAGGATGTGCGGTGCGCGGGGGCGGTCCGGGGTAACCTCGAGGCTCCCGCCGCTTAGGTCCTCGGCCTGCCGGGCGAGGAGGTTGACGTTGACCCCCAAGTCCCACGGCCAGGTCTTGCCCTGGCTTAGAGATAGAAAGTCGCTCCGCAAGATGGCTCGCTCGCAAAAGAAACCGCTGCCGTGAATCCTGCCGGCCACGGTCGTTTGAGGGAAGACTGCGTTCGTGAGGTTCAGCGTCCACTGGATGTTGGTCGGAACCGGGTAGTTGGTGTTGAGGATAACCGGATCAGCCGGCGCCTGGGCCAGCGCATTGGTGACGCCCGGTTGCTCCGGAGGGGCTGGTTTGAAGATGTGGTGGCGGAACAGGACCAGCGCCGCGCCCGCGGCGCAAAGCAGGACGAGCAGGGCGACCAGGGCCGGGAAACCGGTGCGACGGGGCGAGGCTTGCAGGGGGTCCAACTGGGGGGCGGCGTCCAGCGAAGTCAGGCGAGGTTTGGCCACCTGGGCCGCCGACACAATGAGCTTGGTGTCCTGGACCGCGGGGGCCTGGGGCACAATGATCTTCTGAAAGCAAGTTGGGCACTCAAGCTGCCCGCCGCTTGCGCTGGCATCGGCCGTGATATGCTGGCCGCAAACCGGACACGCGAATTTGAACTCGCTCATTTGTTCGGCGGCTACGATTTCACACGGGGCCGGGCAGGACAATGCTTTTTTGGCAGTGACTTCCCTGCCGCATCGGCGCACATTCGGCGCGAGCGAAGCGCATGAACAAGACCTCACCTGTCTCTCGGAGCGGACGATTCGCCGGCGGTCCTGCGGCGGACGTGGCGCAATTCACCGAATCCATCGCCTTCGACCGGCGGCTCTGGCGCCAGGACCTTGCCGGGTCGGCGGCCCACGCAAAGATGCTGCGCCGGGCCGGCTTCCTGACGCGGCGGGAATTGCAGGCGATCCTGCGGGGGCTGGCGGCCATCGGCAGGGAAATCGCGGCGGGGAAGTTCCGCTGGCAGCCCGAGCTGGAGGATGTCCACATGAATATCGAGGCCGCCCTGACGCGGCGGGCGCCGGCTGGAGCCAAGCTGCATACGGGCCGCTCGCGCAACGATCAAGTGGCGTTGGATATGCGGCTGTGGCTGCGCGAGCAAATCGTGAAGCTGGCCGGGGAGCTCCGGCTGTTGCAGCGCGCGCTGGTGCGACTGGCGCAGCGCGAGCGCGCGGTGGTTATCCCGGGCTACACCCACTTGCAGCGGGCGCAGCCGGTTTACCTGGCGCACCACCTCCTGGCCTACGTGGAGATGCTCGAGCGTGATGCCGAGCGCATGCAGGAGTGCCTTGGGCGGGTCTGTGTCTGTCCCCTGGGCAGCGGCGCGCTGGCAGGTTCTACCCTGCCGCTGGACCGCGAGCTGGTGGCGAAGTTGCTTGGGTTTGTGGACGCGCGGGGCCGGCCGCGATTGACGCAGAACTCCATGGACGCCGTGAGCGACCGGGACTTCGTGGTGGAGTTTTGCGGCCACGCGGCGTTGTTGGGCGCGCACCTGTCACGGCTGGCCGAGGACCTCATCCTGTGGTCGAGCAGCGAGTTTGGCTTCGTCCGGATCGCCGATGCCTTTACCACCGGTTCATCCCTGATGCCGCAGAAGAAGAACCCGGACGTCGCCGAGCTGATCCGGGGCAAGAGCGGGCGGCTGATTGGCAACCTGGTCGCGCTGCTGACACTGCTCAAGGGCCTGCCCATGACCTACAATCGCGACTTGCAGGAGGACAAGGAGCGGCTGTTCGACACAGCCGATACGGTGCGGGCGGTCGTGCGCCTGTGCGCCGCCATGCTCGATCACACGCAGGCCAACCGCAAGGCGTGCCAGGCGGCAGCCAGCGACCCGGCGCTGCTGGCAACCGACCTGGCGGATTACCTCGTCCGGAAAGGACTCCCCTTCCGGCAGGCACACCATGCGGTCGGCGCGCTCGTCGCGCTGGCCGAACGGCTGGGCAAGCCGCTGGACCGGCTCAGCCTTGCGGAGCTGCGGTCGGTCGAGAAGAGGTTCGGGGCGGACGCGCTCAAGGTGTTTGATCTCAAGCGGGCCCTGGCCCGGCGCCAGATCACAGGAGCCCCGGGCACCCGGGAGGTTGCCCGGCAGTTGGCGAGGTGGAAGAAGATATTCGGCTGAGCCAGGCGCCGCCGCCAGGCGC
>JAKLEJ010000409.1 GCA_022711695.1 Verrucomicrobiota bacterium
CCCGTCCTCCAGCAGCACCACGTTGTTGTTGAAGGCCCGGACCTCGTCCGGGGCAATGGCCTTGGGCCGAAAATAATGGTCCACCAGGCCGTTGGCGGTGGTCCAGTAATCCTGGAAGAGCCACCAATGGTAGCCGGAGATGGCCGGGTTTTTGCGCAAAGCCTCGAGGTTGGTCTTGTGCAGCAGCAGGTAGAGCCGTTCGGATTTGGCGGCCCAGTCCTCGGCTTCGGCCAGCAGGCCCAACCGTTCGAGCTTCGCCCGCCCTTCGGTCATCCAGAAGGGTTTGACATTGTGCCGGAAGGCGTCCGCCGCGGAGGGTCGGGTGAAGGTCACGTAATTCCCCGACTCGTGCGAAACGATGGGCTTGAGCGCCGGTCGCGTCTGGAACTTGTCCGGCAGGTCCAGCGGGTTGCGAAAGACGTCGAACATCAGGAAGTGAACATCGAGCGTGTCCCGGTCGTTTTTGGGATCGAGGATGCGCTGCCACATCTCGGTGACGCCGTCCGTATCGGCAAAGGGGCGGTCGGGATCGAGCTCGCGGGCGATGCGGCGGAATTCGCGCCGCTGCGGAATGCCGTTCCAGAGTTCGTTGCCCATGACCCAGGCGAAGATGGACGCGTGGTTGCGGTATCGCTTGATAGCCGCGGCCCACTCGCGGTAATACGTTTCCCAGGCCGGCGCGGCTTGGGCGCCTGCCGGGGTGTTCTTCTTCCAGGTTTCGCCTCCGGGCAGGAAGACCTCGTAAGCGATCGGAAACTCGGCGGTGGGCATGATGCCGACTTCGTCGCAGGCCTCATAGTACTCCGGCGGCATGAGGGTGCTGTGATGCCGCACATGGTTGAAGCCGTAGCTCTTGATCAGGCGCAGCCGCTGCAGGTGCAGTTCCTTGTCCGAGGGCATCGCCATTTGCTCCGGGTAAATGTGGTCGTCGCCATAGCCGCGCAGAAAAAGCCGCTGGCCGTTCAGCATGACAAACGCGCCGTCGATGCGAAGCTGGCGCATGCCGAACCGGGCTTCGACCCGGTCCACGGCCTTCTCCCGGTCGAGCAGGGTCACCCGGGCCCGGTAGAGGTAGGGGCGGTCCGGCGACCAAAGCTGCGCGTTCGACACCGAGGTCTCCAACTGGACGGGCGCGCCGGCCCTGGGCGGCGCCTCCAGCGCGCTCCGGGCCTCGCTGACGCGGTTTCCCCTGGCGTCCAGCACCTCGAACTGGACCGAGCGGGCCAGGCTGAGGTCCCCCTCCAGGACCACGGCGGCTTTGCACGAAGCCGTGGCCACCCGCGGCTGCACGTAGAGGTCGCGCAGCCAGCCGGCCGCGCGAGCCTCCAGCCACACGTGGCCCCAAATGCCCCCCCAGGCCACATCCATGTAGTCCGCCAGGTCCGCGGCCCCGAAAAGGGTGTCCACGTCCCAGCGCTGTTGCGAGTCCACCTGGATGACCACGGTGGCGGGCTGGCCCGCGGGCGCGCGCCCGGTCAGTTCATGCTCGAAGGCCGACAAATAGCCGATGTGCTCGCCCAGGAACACGCCATTCACCCACAGCTTCGCATAGCGATGCGCGCCGCCGATGCAGAGAAAGACGCGCCGGTCCGACCACTCCGAGGGGAGCACTACCTGGCGACGATACCAGCCCAGCCCCACATGGTTGTGCCGCACCTTGGGGGTCTCGGCGCCGTAGCCCTGGTTGTCCCACACACCGGGGACCCGGATGGCGCCGGGGGTGGCGGGCGCATGCCCGGGCCGGGGCGTTGTGGGCCACGACACGCCCGGCTGAAACCACTTCTCCTTTTCTCCGATCCGTTCCGGGTCGGTGGCGAAGTCCCAGGTCCCATCCAGGCTCAGCGTGGGCCGTGGGGCTGCCGGACCGGTGTCAGCGGCGTCCGCAGCCGCCGGCCCCAGCAGAAGCCCGGCCGCGCAGGCCAGTAACCCGCGCCAGGGCCGCTTTCGGGGCGTGGGGGCTGGGCGCGTTCCGGCCCCGAGTCCGGCCGCGCCGCCCGAACGGGCGCGCAAAGGGACTGTCGATGCGGGGCCAATGCCCCCCTCATTCGAGAAGCACCGCGCGGTAGAATCGTGGGTCGGCGTTGCCATGGCTAGGGTCGATCACCGTGTAAGGGCTGGTGGTGGCCGTCACGTTGGTGAGCGGGATCCATCCGGAGGGCGGAGGCACTGCCGGGGCGTGCTCGATCCGATACGACCGGTTCAGGGGGCCTTCGAGGATCAGGGCGGGCGCGTCGCCGACCCGTCCGGCGGTCAGCGCGAACAGGCGGATCGTCAGCGTCAGCGTTTGCGTGGCCGAGCCGGCGGCGTTGTTCGCGCTCACGCGGACCAGGTTTGTCCCGGGGACGAGCGGCGCGCCTGCAATCAGCCCGGTGGCGTGGTCCAGGGACGCCCAGTCGGGCAGGCCGGTGGCCGAGAAATCGCCGGGGCTCTGGGTGGCGGCCACCTGGAACCGGAATGGCGCGCCGGCGATCCCGTTCGCCTCCGCGGGACTGCCGATGACCGGCGCGGTCACGCCGGTCACGCCGTCCAGCCGGTCGAGCGCCGCCACCTGGGCCGCGCTCAGCGAGCCGTTGAAAAACCGCAGCCGGGCCAGGGCCCCCGCCGCATGGTCGTTTGGATACTCGAGGTCGTCCCGAAACAAGATGAGCGGGTCGCCCGTCCCCGGCAGGGCGTCCCCGTTGACATCGTCGAAGGCGAGCTCCGGGCTGCCGTTGACATACGCGGTGACGCGCCCCGACGGTTCGCGGGTCACCGCCACCTGGATGAACGCGCCCGGCTTGACCGCCCCGCCGGCGCCGGCGGCCAGGTTGAAGAAATTCAGATTGTCGTACACCAGGTAGAGGCCCAGGTCGCTGGTCCGGTTCTTGAAGTCGATCACCCGCCGCCAGCCGCTGCCCGTCTCCAGTCGCAGCAGCAGCACCATCGTGTAGCTGTTCGACATCAGCGCGCTGGCGTTCGTCAGCGCAAGGCCGTCCCCGGCCGGAAAAGCCGCGGCCGTCCGGGCGAAGCCGTCCACAACCTCGGTGGCGAAGGCGGCGTTGCCCAGAAACGAGAGGGCCGGGGGCGTGCCAACGGAACTGACCAGCGTGCCCCCGAGCCGGTAGTCGGCGACCACGGTTTGCGCCGGAAGCGCCGCGCTGAAGGCCAACAAGACTGCAAGCGCGCAGGCCGTCCGCCTCGACGCGCGTCCCACCGCTCGCCGAACGCTCTGGAGCGGGGCTGCGACTGCCGGGAACCCGGGAGGTTCCCGCCGGGCATGTCTTCCTTCGAAAACGGGATACATACGTTTGCTGTCCGGCGCCAATTTACCCCCGGCCCGTCCCCTGACAAGCAGAAGAACCTGAATCCGCATCGCACCCACTGTCGCGCCCGGCGCTCTCCAGGTTGGGAGGGCGAGCGTCCTCGCGAGCCCCATTCTTCCTGTCAGCGGAGGTAGGGCGACGCTCCCGCCGAGCCATCGGGGTGGCGCGGGCAATTCCGGCTCGGCAGGAGCCTCGTCCTACCTTGCGTTTGGCAATGGACGCCCGCCTTGCGCGCCAGCGTTTTGGAGTGCGTCCGCGCCAGCGGCGCTTTGGGAATAGGGGGAAGCCCCATCCGAAAACATCTTCACCACGAAGACACGAAGAACACGAAGAGAAGAAGAAGGCGCAGAACCGCCGCGCTCCAAAACCTGGCGGAGCCACAGGGGTCCTCAACTTGCGACGGAGTTCGGCTTCCTCCCTTCGCGACTGCATCAGGGGCGGGCTGGAGACTCCGGCTGCGTGGCATTCGGTAGCGCAGACATTCTTGTCTGCCGTTTCGCCGACTTTCCAGTCG
>JAKLEJ010000041.1 GCA_022711695.1 Verrucomicrobiota bacterium
TCGGCCTGCCCGGAATCGACGAGGCGGTCGAGCTCCAGTGGGCCATGGTGCTGGGCTGGAAGACCGCCCTCACCGGCGAAGTCTCGCTGCCCTTCATGCGCAGCGGAACCATGCACATTTTTGCCATCAGCGGGCTCCACATCGCCCTGATTGCGGCCATTCTCCTGGCGCTGCTCCGCCTGGTGAACGTGCCCCAGTTTCTCTGCGGCGCCATTGTCCTCCCGCTGATCTGGTTCTACACCGCCGCCACGGAGTGGCAGGCCTCGGCCATCCGGGCCACCGTCATGACCAGCGTCATTCTCGCCGGCTGGATGCTCCGCCGGCCGGCCAACCTGCTCAACTCGCTCATGGCCGCCGCGCTCCTCATCCTGGTCTGGGATCCCGCCCAACTGTTCCAGGCCGGGTTCCAGCTCTCTTTCGGCGCGGTCCTTGGCATCGTGGTGCTGATGCCGCTGTTCGATCGGTGGCGACTGCTGCTGCTCGAACCGGCCGCCACGAACCCCGACGTGCCCGATCCGCGCTGGGAGCTTTCATTCGGCCCCCGTCCGGCTCCAACGGCGCTCGCCTCCGGGGACCCGGCGCCGCCGCAGCGCGCGGGCCGCCTGCCAAAGGCCCTGCTTTGGCGTTTCCAACGGCTCCTGCTCCTTCCAGACCCCATGCTGCTGCCCGAGCTGCGGCCCCGCTGGCAGCGCCTCTTGCTCCGCGGCTACCACTGGGTGGCGGCGGCTTTCTCGGTCTCCCTGGCCGCCTCGCTCGCCACCCTGCCGCTGATTGCCTATTACTTTCATCTCTTCACGCCCGTCAGCCTGGCCGCGAACCTCGTCGTCGTGCCCCTGAGCGGTTTGGCCCTGATGTGCGGCCTGGGCAGCATCGCCTGCGCGGCCTGGCTGCCCGCCGCGGCCGAGCTCTTCAACCATGCCGGCTGGTTCTTCATGTGGCTGATGGTCCACATCAGCCGCTGGATGGCGTCCCTGCCGGGGGCCTACTGGCAAATCCTGGCGCCGGGCGCGCTCGGACTGGTCTTCTACTATGGCGCGCTGGGCGCCCTGCGCTGGCGCCCCGTGCCGCGAACCCGCCGCCGCTGGCTGTGGGGCTGCCTGGCCGTGGTCGGCGCCGCCTGGATGGCCGGCAATTGGCGCGAGAGCGCCACCGCGCGCGTTACCGTTCTCCCGCTTCGCGGCGGTCACGCCGTCTGGGCAAACCCGCCCGGACGCGAGCCGGAGTGGCTGGTGGACTGCGGAGACGCCTTCTCCGCCGAGCGGGTCACCCTGCCCTTCCTTCGCGCGCAAGGAATGAACCGTCTTTCGCGCCTGATCCTCACCCACGGGGATGTCCGCCACACCGGCGGGCTCACCAACCTCCTGGCCGAACTGCCGACCGACCGGCTCTACACCGCGGACACGCCGTTTCTCTCGCAACCGTACCGCCGGGGATTGGCGGCCTGGACCCGAGCCCACGGACCTCCTGTCCTGTTAGCGGCCGGCCAGGCAGCCGGCCCCTGGGAGGTGCTGCATCCGGACCCCGCCAACGCCTTTCCACAGGCCGACGACAAGGCCCTGGTTTTGCGCACGCGCTTTCATGGCGCGCGCCTGCTGCTCTGCGCCGAGCTGGGCCATGCCGGCCAGAGCGCCCTGCTTCAACGTCACGCAGACCTCGAGGCCGACATCGTCGTGAGCGGCTTGCCCGCCGCCGGCGAACCGCTGCGCGACGCGCTCCTGGACGCGATCCGCCCCCGCCTGATTGTCATCGCCGACGACCTCGGACGCGTGGGAGCGCAGGCGCGGCCCGCGCTGCAATCGCGCCTGGAGCGGCGCGGCGCCCCGGTCCTGTTCACGCGCCACAGCCGGGCCGTCACCCTGGTCTTCCGCGATTCCAGCATCCGGGTCCAGACCATGGAGGGGAACCCGTTCGATCTGCCGCCGCGCCCCTCGCGCCCGTAGGCGCGCCGGAATCGGACCAGCCAGGGCAAATCGCGGGTGAATTCTAAACGTCACAGTTTTGTTGTGGCCAGCGGCGCTCTTCTGATATGACTGGCGCGCTATGTTCAACTCGCCGCAAGGCATCGACTCTCCGATTCCCCTGTCGGCAACACTATTCTACCCATGAACACTGTTTCCCATTCGTCCGCACGCGAGCCCCGGGTCGGGCGCTGGCTCGGTCGCCGCCATTTCTTGAAAAGTCTGCTCCTCGCGGGAAGCGCGCCCTGGTTTGTGCCGGCGCGGGTTCTGGGCGCGGAGGGTCAGCCCGCTCCCTCGAACCGCATCACGCTGGGGGTCGTCGGCGTGGGCGCGCAAGGCCAGTCGGACCTCGGCGCCTTCCTCCGGATCGGCGAGGTGCGGGTCACCGCCCTCTGCGACGTCAACCGGCGCAATCTGGCCTCGGCCGGCAAGATGGTGGCCGACGCCTACGGGCGCGCCGACGTGAAGGAAATGGCCGATTTCCGCGAACTGGCGGCGGACCGCTCCATCGATGCGGTGCTGGTGGCCCTGCCCGTGCACTGGCACAGCATTCCGGCCATCGAAATCCTCCTCAAGGGCAAGCACCTCTTTCTCGAAAAACCCATGGCGATGTCCCTCGAGGAAGCGCGCCAGGTGCGGGCGGCGGCGCGCAAGTCGGGCGCGGTCTTCCAGTTCGGCACCCAGCAGCGGTCCGATCCCAAGTTTCGCTGGGCCTGCGAGCTGGCCCGGAGCGGGCGCCTGGGCAAGCTCAAGGAGATTCACGTCTCCGTGCCCGCCGGGCGAAAAGGGCCGCTCTACCCCGCGCAGCCCGAGCCGGACTATGTGGATTGGCAGCGCTGGGTGGGCCCGGCCCCCTGGTCGCCCTTCCACGAGCAGAAGCTCATTCGCGACACCCACGAGCATATCTCCAACTTCTCGCTCGGCATGATCTCGTGCTGGGGCATCCATCACCTGGACATCGCCCAATGGGGCAACGGCTGCGACGACACCGGCCCCCAAACGGTCCAGGGCGAAGGCGACTTCCCTTCCGAAGGCGCCCTCGACACCATCCTGCGATGGAAAGTCCGTTTCGAGTACGCCAAGGCGGCCCCCGTCGTGTTCGTGAGCGACGGCACACCCGGCTTCGACCACGGCATCAAGTTCGTCGGTGAAACCGCGTGGGTCCACGTGCGGCGCGGCGGGTTTTCGGCCAGCACCGAGGCCTTCGAGCAGGATCCGCAAAACAAGCCCGAGGCCCTGCCGGTGCGCCTGCCCGACAGCCGCGATCACACCCGCAATTTCATCGCCGCCATCCGCAACCGCACCCGCGCCATCTCGGACATTGGCCCGGCTGTCCGGGGCGACACCCTCTGCCAACTGGCCCTGATCGCGGTTCGGCAAGCGCGCAAGCTCCGCTGGGATCCCGCCGCCGAACGATTCGAAAACGACGCGGCCGCCGACGCGCTGCTCCAGGCGCGGCCCTTCCGCGGAGACTGGAAGCTGCCGCAGGTCTGAGCGCCGCCCGAACGGCCCGCCAGGAAGTCCAAGCGGCCCTGGCCGGGGACAGTTGGAGGGCTCACGTGGCGCCAAGCCGCCGCTGTCGCGATGCCGGGCCGGGGGGCCAAGACGCGCCTCGCGAGGACGCCCGCCCTCCCGAGCCGCCTGCGGGATCGGCGCGCCTCCAGGACGGTTACCCGCCCTCGCTTTCGTGCCGGAAGACGACGATGCTCAACGGGGGCAGGGTGAACTGGGCGGAGAAGAGCTGGTTGTGCCGGGCGAGGGGCTCGGCGGTCACGCCCCCCCAGTTTCCCTGGTTGGCGCCGCCATAAACCTCCGAGTCGCTGTTGAGAACTTCGCGCCAGAACCCGCCCCGGGGCAGACCCACGCGGTAATGGCTGCGCACCACCGGCGTCAGGTTTAGAATCACCAGCGCCATCTCCCGGCCCAGGGCGGTCTGTCTCACGAAGGAAAGCACGCTGGCCTCCTGGTCCGAGCAATCCACCCAGAAAAAACCGTCGGGCTCGTAGTCGCCCTGCCAGAGAGCGGGGTGGCCGCGATAGAGCTGGTTGAGGTCCATGAGGAAGCGCTGGAGCCCGCGGTGGTAGGGGCCCTGATCGAGCAGGCCCCAGTCCAACTCGCCATTCGGGTCCCACTCGCTCCGCTGGCCGATTTCGCCGCCCATGAAAAGCAGCTTCTTGCCCGGAAAACACCACTGGTAGCCCAGGAGCGCGCGCAGGTTGGCGAACTGCTGCCAATCGTCGCCCGGCATCCGGCCCAGCAGCGAGCGCTTCCCGTGCACCACCTCGTCATGCGAGAGCGGCAGCAGGAAATTTTCGTTGTGGTGATAGAGCATCGCAAACGTCAGGTCGTTCTGATGATGCTTGCGGTAGATCGGGTCCCGGCTGAAATAGCGGAGAGTGTCGTGCATCCAGCCCATGTTCCACTTGAAGGAGAAGCCCAGTCCCCCCAGGTAGGGAGGCCGGCTCACCAGCGGCCAGGCGGTGGACTCCTCCGCGATGGTCACCGCGCCCGGGTGCTCGGTGTGCACCAGGTGGTTGGCCGTCTGGATGAACTCGATGGCGTCGATGTTCTCGCGGCCGCCGTACTTGTTGGGCACCCATTCGCCTTCCTTGCGCGAGTAGTCCAGGTAGAGCATCGAGGCCACCGCATCCACCCGCAGGCCGTCGATGTGATAGCGGTCGCACCAGAACAGGGCGTTGGCGGTGAGAAAATTCCGCACCTCGTGGCGGCCGAAATTGAAGATCAGCGTGCCCCAGTCCATGTGCTCGCCCTGCCGGGCGTCCTCGTGCTCGTAGAGGGCCGTGCCGTCGAACCGCGCCAGGGCCCAGTCGTCCTTCGGGAAGTGCGCCGGAACCCAGTCCACGATCACGCCGAGGCCGGCCTCGTGCAGCGCGTTCACGAAGAACTGGAAATCGTCGGGCGTGCCATAGCGGCTGGTGGGCGCGTAGAAGCCGGTCACCTGGTAGCCCCACGAGGGATAGTAGGCGTGCTCGGCCACCGGCATCAGCTCGATGTGCGTGAAGCCCATCTGCCGCGCGTAGTCGATCAGCATCGGGGCCAGCTCCCGGTAGCCCGGCGATTCCCCCGCCGACTTCTTCCGCCACGACCCCAGGTGCGCCTCGTAAACGCTCATCGGCCGGCGCAGGGCGCTCGCCTCCTTCCGCTGCTTCATCCACTCCTGGTCCGTCCACTCGAACCGGGTGGTGTTCCACACGATCGAAGCGTTCTTGGGCGGCACCTCATGGAAGAAACCGAACGGATCGCTCTTGAGCCGGAGATGGCCCGCCGCGTCATGGACTTCGTACTTGTAGAGGGCGCCCTCGCCCAGCCCGGGGATGAAAATTTCCCAGACGCCGGACGCGCCGAGCTGGCGCATGGGGTGACGCCGGCCGTCCCACTGGTTGAAATCGCCCACCACGCTGACCCGGCGCGCGCTCGGCGCCCACACCGCAAAGCTCACGCCCGGCAGCCCGTCGATGACCCGCAACTGCGCCCCCAGCTTCTCGTAGAGCCGGCGCTCGTTTCCCTGCCCGAAGAGGTAGAGGTCCGTCTCGCCCAGCGTGGGAAGAAACGAGTACGGGTCGCGCCCGCGCTGCTCGTTGCCCGCGGCGTCGGTGGTGACCACGTCGTAGGCGTAAACGGTCTGGCTGGCGCGGCTGGTCCCCTCGAACAACCCCGAGTCGTGAATGCGCTTGAGCTTGATGACGGGCTTGTCCTTCTCGTGCACGGGCTCGATCCGCGCCTGGGCGGCCTCCGGCGCGAAGACCCGCACCACCACGCCCGGTTTCTCGCCCAGGGGGTGCATGCCGAGCAGCCGATGCGGACAAGGGTGAACAAGCTGAACCAGGCTCTCCAACTCGGCTCGTGTCAGAATCATGGCCGGCAGTGTGCGCCTGGCCGCCAACGCTTGCACGCCAAAAGAAGCAGGCGCCCGGCCCCTCGAGGGAGCCGGGCGCCGCGGAAGAGAATCGGATGTAGGAGCTACCTGGCCGCAGGGACGGCGGGCGCCGCCGAGGCCTTCGGGGGCTCGATGCCCAGCAGTTCCATCTCGAAAATCAGGACGGCATTGGGAGTGATCTTGGGCGGCATGCCCCGTTCGCCGTAGGCCAGGTTTCCGGGGATGAACAACTGCCACTTGTCGCCCACCTTCATCTTCAGCAGGGCCTCAGTCCACCCGGGAATCACCCGGGTCACCGGGGTGACAAACGGCGTGCCGCGCGAGTAGGAGCTGTCGAACTCCGTGCCGTCGATCAGCGTGCCCTTGTAGTGGGCGCGGACGGTGTCGTTGCTGGTCGGCATCGGGCCAGTGCCGGAGGCCAGCACCTTGTACTGGAGGCCGCTGGGCAGGGTGGTCACGCCCGGCTTCTTCCCGTTCTCGGCCAGAAAGGTCTCGCCTTCCTTCTTGTTCTTGTCGCCGGCGACCTTCTGCTGTTCCATGCGCTTGTTGCGCATCTCGGTCTGCCAGGCCCGGAGGGTGTCCTGCATTTCCTGCTGGTTCAGCAGGGTCTCCTTGCCGCTCAGCAGATCCTTGATGGCCCGGGCCACCAGGTCCACATCCACGTCCGCCCCCTGCATCTTGAGGCTCGTGCCGATGCTCATGCCGATGCTGTAGCTGACCTTCTCCTTCTGGTCCTTGAGAGTGGGTTTGGTTTCGGCGGCCAGGCCGGCGGCCAGGCTGGCGGCGAGAATGGCTGGTGTCAGGAAGCAAACTGTCTTCATTGATGGTGTTTCTTTTGTCGGGGTCTGGCCCCGTTTTTGCGGGCCACACTAGCCCCTGTAAGCCCCGCGTCAAGCCCCTGAATCCCTGAATTCAGTCCTCCCCGTTCCCGCTTGAACCCCGCGGGGGTTTCTGCTCGACTGCCCCCATGAAGACCAAGCCCGTTTCAGCCGCCGCGGCTGCCGCCCTGCGCCGCCCCGCCGAGGCCCCCTCGCTCGAGCTGGATCGGCGTTCGTTTCTCCGGCAGTCGCTGGCCGTCGCCGGCGGCTGCGCCGCCGGTTTCCACGCCGCCCGCGGCGCCCAGCAGGAACCCAACCGCGCCAGGCCGGTCGGCGAGGCCAGGGGCATCCATCCGGGCCGCGTGGTCTGGGCTCACGACCCCGAGGCGATCGACTGGTCAGGCCCCGGCGACGGGCGCTGGTGGCTGAACGACCGCCTGAAGCAGCAGCGCGTGAACGCCATGCTGGCGCGGGCCGTCTGCGAACTGGCCGGCAAATCGGCCGCCCCAGAGGCCTGGGGCGCCCTCTTCCGCCACTTGAACGAGTCGCGCGGCAAAGGGACCGCGGACTACCGACCCGGAGAGAAGATCGTTATCAAGCCCAACTGGGTGGGGCTGATCTACCGCGAGGGGCATGTCAACCTCGAGACCCATACGTTCATCCGCCGCCACGACTACATGAACACGGCCCCGCAGTGGATCCTGGCTCTCCTCGGCCAGTTGGTCGCCGCGGGGGCGCGTCCGGCGGACATCACCGTGTGCGACACCCTCGCCTGCCTGGTGAACGAATACCATGACCTCCTGCGCAAGCCGTTTCCCGGGGTCCGTTTCGAGGATTACTCCGGCGGGTCCGGCCGCGCCAAGGCCCGCATGTCCAACACCCCGCTCTACTGGAGCAACCGTCCCCAGGGCAAGGCGCAGGACTGCCTGCCGGTGTGCTTTGCCGAGGCGGAGTACGTGGTCAACTTCGCCAACTTCAAGGCCCATCTGGGCTCCGGGGTGACCCTGTGCGCCAAGAACCACTACGGCTCGCTGGTGCGCTGGCCCGTGCAGGAGGGCTATTACGACATGCACCCCGCTTGTTTCTCGAAGCAGACCGGCATCTACCGTCCCCTGGTGGACCTGATGGGACACGAACATCTCGGCGGCAAAACGGTGCTCTGCCTGATCGACGGAATCTTCTCGGGCGTTCATCCCCGCGATCCGCTGCCGCAGCGGATGAAGATGGCCCCTTTCGACAACCACTGGCCCTGCAGCCTCTTCGCCTCACAAGACCCCGTAGCCATCGATTCGGTCGCGCTCGATTTCCTTCAGACCGAATGGAGCGATTACCCGCGCCAGAACGGGGTGGATGACTACCTGCGCGAGGCGGCGCTGGCGGGGGACCCGCCCTCGGGCACGTTCTACGACCCCAATCACCCCACCCCCACTCGGCGCCTCGCCAGCCTGGGCGCACACGAGCATTGGAACAATCCCCGGGAGAAGAAATACTCGCGCAACCTGGGCAGCGGCAACGGCATCGAACTGGTCCCGGTGAAGCTCGGCTCGCGCGCCGCGGGCTGAGCCGTGGCGGCGGCCCGCGCCCCGTTCCAGCTTTCCCACATGTTGCGGAAACCAAAACGGGCATCCCGACCTCCCCTGGCGCGGCCCGGCCTTCCGGCGGACCCGGCCAGCGCCGCACGGGCGCCCCGCTTCGCGCCCCGCCGCCTCTGGCTGTTTCGTGTGGCGGCGCTGGCGCTCGCGCCCCTGCTGGCGCTCGGCGCGCTCGAACTGGGCTTGCGCCTGGGCGGCTTTGGCTATTCCACGGCATTCTTCGTGCCAGCGGAGGTACACGGCCGGCGCGCCCTCATCCCCAACGAACGTTTCGGCTGGCGGTTCTTCGGCCCGGAACTCTCGCGCTCCCCTTTTCCCGCGGTGCTATCGCCGAAAAAGGCCCCGAACACGCGTCGGATCTTCGTGCTGGGCGAGTCGGCGGCGTTCGGAGATCCCCAGCCCGCGTTCGGCCTGGCCCGGATGCTCGAGATCCTGCTGCAGAGCCGGCGCCCGGAATCGCGCTTCGAGGTGGTGAACGTGTCCATGACCGCGGTGAACTCGCATGCGCTGCTGCCTGTGGCGCGGGATTGCGCGCGCCTGGAGGGCGACGTGTGGGTCGTCTATATGGGCAACAACGAGGTGGTTGGCCCCTTTGGCGCAGGCACGGTCTTCGGGCCGCAGGCCCCCAGCCTGGCCCTGATCCGCGCCAGCCTGGCCCTCAAGGCCACCCGCACCGGCCAGTTGCTCGAACGGGCCCTCGCCAGCTTCCGGCCCCGCCCTCCGGCCGGCGCCTGGGGCGGCCTGGCCATGTTCCTCGAACAGCGCATCCGCCCCGCCGACCCGCGCATGACCTCCGTCTATGCCGCCTTCCAGCGCAATCTGGACGACCTGATCCGGACCGGCCTGCGATCGAACGCCCGCATCGTGGTCAGCACGGTGGCGGGCAACCTCCGCGACTGCGCCCCGTTCGGGTCGCTGCATCGGGCCGGCCTGGCTTCCGCGGAGCAAACCGAATGGGAGCGGCTTTACCGTGCGGGAATGGACGCCCAAGAGGCCGGCCGGCTGGAGGAGGCGCTGGGGTGGTATCGCCAGGCGGAGGCCATCGACCCCGAGTTTGCGGAGCTTCAGTATCGCTGGGCCCACGCCTGCCTGCCCCTGGGGCAGATCGACGAGGCGCGCCGCCGGTTTCTCCTGGCCCGCGAGCGCGACACGCTCCGATTCCGGCCGGACCATCGCATCAACGAAATCGTCCGCCAAACCGTCAAGACGCGAGAGAGCGAGGGCGTGGCGTTTGTCGATGGCGAAGCCGTTTTGGCCGGCGTCAGTCCCCAGGGGTTGCTCGGCCGGGAGACGCTTTACGAGCACGTGCACCTGACCTTCGAAGGCAACTACACCCTGGCCCGCGCGCTGGCCGAGCAGATCGAACACTCCCGGCCGCCGGTCCTGGCGCAAGGCGCCGGCGAAGCGCGGCCCTGGCTGTCCCTGGCCGATTGCGCCCGCGCCCTTGGATGGACGGCTGCCGCCGAGCACGAGGCGCTGGCGGCCATCCACGGCCGTCTGGAAGATCCCCCCTTCACGACCCAGGCCGACCACGCCCAGCAGCTCCAAAGACTCAGAAGCCGGATGGAAGAATTGCTGCCGGCGCAGCAGCCTGAGGGCCTTCGCCAGGCGCTGGAGATCTGCGCCAAAGCCGCGCAAGCCCGCCCGGACGACTGGGTCTTGCGACAGAATCTGGCCCGCGCGCAGCAAAAGGCCGGAGACACCGCGGGCGCGCTGGCCTCGTGGAAGCGCGTCGTGGAACTCGTTCCCCAGCATGGCGAGGCCGCCCGGCAAACCGCCCTGCTCCTGGCGCAGACGCAGCGGGGCTCGGAGGCGTTGGCGGTGCTGGAGGAAACCCTCCGCCGCGACCCCCGGGACGCGCTCTCCATGATCGGCTTGGCGCAAGCGCTGGACCGTCAGGGCAAACCCGACCAGGCCCGGCGCCTCTACGAACGGGCGCTGGCGCTCCAGCCGCACCAGGGCCTGGCGCACCTGGGCCTGGGTCTGTGCCTTGAAGCCGCGGGCGACAAAGCGCAGGCGGAAGTCCATTTCCGCGCGGCCCTCCAGAACCGCATGCTCAACAGCCGCGCCCTGATCGAGCTCGGGCGGCTCTGCCTCAGCCGCGGGTGGCTCAACGAGGCCGCGACGAATTTCACCGACGCCCTCCGCCTGGACCCCACCGACACCGCCGCCCGCGTCGGGCTGGGGCGAACCCTCGCATCCCAGGGGCGCTTTCCCGAGGCGGCAGGGCAATACGAACAGGCCGTGCGCCTCAACCCGGCCTCGGCCGAGGCGCGTTTCCGGCTGGGCTTCGAACGGGGCCGTGCCGGCAAAGACGCCGAAGCGCTGGAGCAGTTCGCCGAGGCGGCGCGCCTCGATCCCGCCATGCTCGAAGCCCGGCTCAACCTCGGCATCGCCCTGGCCAACGCCCAGCGGCTGAAGGAAGCGGAGACGAACTTCCAGGCCGCTCTGGCGATCAGCCCCACCAACGCCACGGCCCTCAAATGGCTGGACACCCTCCGCGCCCGCCGAACGGCGAGCCCGCAATAGGCTGGCTACCGGTGCGTGAGGTAAATGCGGACGTCAGCGGAGGTTTTCGGGTGCGGCATCTTGTAGATAACGCGTCCCCGGTTGTCGTTGCCGCCAGGGTTCGCTCCCAAAAACTCTGCGGCGCCATCGAGAGCTTCGTTGATGGCGATCGCGTCCGACCTGTTCACTCCCGCGATGACCGCCTCCACCAGGTACTGTCCGTGGGTCGTGTCGTCGTGGCCATCGCCGTCCAGATCGTAGGCCGTGGCGCCGTCTGTGGCCGCGAGCACGCGAATGGTGGTGTTGGTTGAAGTTCGATCCCCCACCAGAACCGCAAACGGCTTGTCGATCAGGCCCTCGGCCAGGAGAACATGGTCGAAGTGCCCCAACGCCGAAAGCGGAACGGACACGCCCTTGACGGAGGCGATCTCCCCGTAATTGGCGTAGTGCTGCAGGACCGCCGTTTTGATGGTGTGACAGCCCACCACAACCTGGTTGATCCGCGCGCGGTCCATCGCCTCAAAAATCCGCGGAAGCAGCAGGGCGGCCAGAACGGCGATCACCGCCAGCACCCCAATCGTCTCCAGCAGGGTGAAACCCTGGCGTCGTTCCCGCTTCAAATCGATTTGAGCCATTGCTGGCATGCGCAGCCCGGACGAATTCCTCACTGCGAGAACAGCGCCAACCGCCGCCGGTTAATGTCCTCGATGTCGGATTCTGCCTGTCGCACCCTCCCCTTTGCCTCTATCAAGAGGTATTCCATCTGGGTCTTTGCATCGCCACTGGCGCTATTATACCTTCCCAAGATGGAGTTATATTTTTCCGCCGCGTCGTTGTATTTCTCCTGCGCGCGCTTCAACTCCTTGAGCAACGGATTGTGCTCCTTCACCCCGGCCGGGTCGGTAAAACCGTGGCCCACGTAATATCGGGGTTTGTCGTCCACGAAATGGACGCCGCTTTGCGGATCCAGGGCCAGCAGCGCTCCCGGTGAAATCTCCGCCAACACCCACGCGTGGTTCGCTTGGTACACGTGCTTGATATCTTCGTCCAGATTGCCGACCACGATCAGCGCCTTGACGCCTTTCGTGAATAGAATGTTCCAAAGATCACAAGCCATGTCCACGCATTGATACATGTCGTTTCCGAGGTAGGTGTGCGTCTTGGCGTACTCGGCAACGACGCTCGTCAACGTGGCGATCCTCTTCCCTTCCTCGCTGTTGTCATTCGATTCTCTCCTGGCCGCGCCAACGTACTTTTCCAGAAAAGTGCCGGCGTATTGTTTTCCTTCCCTCTCCAGCGCTCGTCTTTGAGCGGCCTCGTAAAGCGCGGCAATCCGTTGCGCCTCGAAAGCCGCAGCCCGGGCGGGGTCATATCCGAAGTGGTCCTGAACGTCCCTCGGCAGATTCGCGAGCATCATCCTCCCATATCGTCCTCCATCTGCGCTTCGGTAGTAGAGCGAGGCGGGGTCCTGCATCAGGACAGCCGCGTTCTCAAACCGGACGCCGTTTGTGTCAGTGAAGGACACGCGTTGAAATCCCAGTTCCCGCTCTGCCCGTCGAAACGCGCTGTACGCCGCCAGTCCGTCCGGTGTTTGTTTTGACAAAAGCACAGTCTCGACCACCGCACTGCCGACATTGGTGGAAACAAGCACCTGGAGCCCCAACTCGCGGCGTGCGATGGAACACCCAATGCTCGCCGCTTTCCACCACCAGTTTGTGGCTTCGGAAAACGAGTTGGTCACGCCCAGGCCGCGGGCGGAAAGCCACCCCCGTTCCACCAGGGCCTCGGCGTAATCGCGCTCGATCGCCTTGCCGTACCAGGTTAACGACTGCTCCAGGTCGCGGTCGGTTCCCTGGCCCGCCGAATACATCATGCCCACGTTGTACTGCGCCGCTGGCAGGCCTTTTTCTGCGGCCTGAAAATACCACTGGAACGCATCCGACGGGCTTCGCGTCACGCCCAGCCCCTGCTCGTAGAACCAGCCGAGCCGAAACTGCGCCCTGGCACCCCCCGCTCGGCTTCCTCCTTGGCGGCGTGAAACAGCGCAACGTTCGCAGACGCTGCAACCGGAGGCTTCAGGCTGTCGCCATTGTCTTCGGCTGCCGGCTGCCGGGGCTGTGTGGCCATGCCGGGGCAGAGGCCTCCCGCCACCCCCAAGCACAGGCTGATGACGCACCTTTAATTCATAAAGCGCTCCTGTTTTAACGATGCTGATGGCCACGCTAACCGTTCGCTCTGCGGCGTCAACCGCAAAAGCCACCCCTGAATCGGCGGCTCACCTCACTGCGGTTCGATGGCGGTGGCCGCGGGCCGGGTCCACAGCCGGTTTCTCGATGCGGGTGGCGACAGCCTTACAAAGTTCTTGGCGGCGCCGGCGGGGGGCGGCGCTCGCCCGCCGGCGGGGCCCCTTTGCCCGCCGGCCGGACCCGCAGGCGCGGGGGAAGCCTGGGCGCGATGGGGACCGCCGCCGAAGCGTTCTTCTTCGAGGCTCTCCACAGCCACCGCAGCGACTCCACATCGAACGCCTCGGTGTCGGGATAACAGAGCGAATAGGACGGCAGGTTGTAGAGGGCCGCCGCCCCACGATTCAACTGCGCCTGTGGGGCCTGGGCAGCCAGCGTCCGCAGAAACTCCGTGAACTCTTCAATCCGGGCTTGAGTGGCTCCGTCTTCCGGAGGCGCAGGAAACAAGTCCGCCGCTTCAACACGATACCGGGCGGCGCCGCCAGTCAGGATGATCTCCAGAATGTGCCGAAGACCTTGTTGATCGCCAGGCGCCACGGATTCGCCGACTCGCTGGGAGACGCGGGAGGCTTCGACGTAGCTCAACGCTTGCGGTTTGGGAGGCTCGGCGCCGGAGGCGGACTCCGCCAGCGCGCCCGCGGCAATCACCGCCACCCGGGGCCATCCGATGGACTCACCCCGGCCCGTGGCGTCAAACACAACCGCGTGCCCGCTCTGAATCTCAAGATGCCGGATGCGCGTGACAGCGGGCCATGCGGGCAGTTCGAAGGCCGCGACGACCTCCACGGCCACCCCTTCTCGCCTCAGGGCAACCTCGGCCTGCGACGCGTCCTTTTGAGACAGGTTCCTGGCCAGCAGCCCGAACGGCAAATGGTTGCGCGCGGGGCGCTGCGCTCCGTTGGCAAGGCCCAATGGCCGCAGGGCGCGGAGAACGGCTTCGGCGTCGGACGCCTCCAACGCCTTCTGGGCTACAAAGAAATCCACAGAATCTAAATCGGCCCTTGCCCGGCAAAACTTCAGCCGTCAGCGACTCAATCGTGTGCCCCCCCAGGTCGGACATGCATCAGTCCTTCTTGGCTCGCCGCCCGGGACGCACATGCGCATGCGCGGAAGGGAGCGTTCTTGCCCCCCCACGACGCCGGGAGAGGCGCGCGCTTGGGAAGGCCGCCCGGCGAATCAAGGAGCGGG
>JAKLEJ010000410.1 GCA_022711695.1 Verrucomicrobiota bacterium
CATTTCTCCTTTTCTCCGACGCTGGGATCGTAAATGTGAATGAAGGCCCCGGCCGAGACCAGCGGAGGCCGGTCCGCCGCCCGGCAGGCTGTGGCGCCGCACAGCAGGGCGGCGAGCCCCATCGCCCGGAGAATGATCGTGAATTGGATTTTGAGGAAGTCGCTCATAGGGCAATATCCGAAGAGTTCCGGGGTGTGATGGCGTTCATGAAGAGCGCGTCTTCAGACGGCGTACTTGGCCAGCGCGCGGCCGGCCGGGAGAATCTCCACGCTCTCGCGTGCAAGCAGTCGGTCCAGCAGCGCCTCGAGATAGGAGGCCCGGATCGGGCCCCAGCCTTCCTCGTCCAGGCCGTGGGTGTTGAAGACCAGCCAGCCGGAAGGCCGGGCCAGGAGCCTTGCCAGTTCGCGGTCGATCGCGGCCTCGCAGTTGCCCGGGCCTGAGCTGACACAAGTCAGCTTCGCCTGTCCGGAGCGCGGCCAGGGGTTGATCGCGCCGCCGCCGGTCCGGAACGCGCGCACCTGGGTTGGCAGCCAACGTTCCAGTTCAGGGGTCGAGGCATTATAGGGGAAGTTGAAGACGGCTTGTTTCGGATCGAAGCCGCCGAGCTTTTCGGCGAACACTCCCAGGCATCGTCGGACCAGGTCTTGCGCCTGGTCCAGCGGCAACCTCGCCAGGTTCTCATGGCGGTAGCCGTGCGGCATGATCTCATGGCCGCGCTGCTTCAGCTCGTTCCACAGCGTGAAGTCGCCCAGCGGCGAGTTCTTGATGTAGGCGTCTTCGGGGAGCCCTGCGGCGACGATATTCAGGCAGGCGGACAGGCGGCGCTTTTCGAAGATCTCCGCAATGCGCGCAAATGACTTCCTGAACCCATCGTCGAAACTGAGGGTGACCAGGTGGGTCTTTTTGGGGGGCGCGGCTTCTGCGGCGCCGCTGAGCATCGGAAAGACCAGGCTCGCGGCGGAAGCGCTCGCGATCTTGAGGAAGGTTCGGCGGGGGAGCATCATGATTTGGCGGGGTTTAGTGAGCTTGGAGGAGGCGCAGCACCACGTCCTGGCCCGTCCACGGCGCGGTGAGGTCTTGCCAGGCGCCGCCCGGAACCTCGGGGCCGGCCTGCGTCGCGCCGTCGTGGGCGCGGAACCACTCGACGCGAAACGGTCCCTGCGCCTGGGTCAGGTCGATCCGCACGCGGGCCGCCCGGGAGACGTCGAGCTGGGCGGCCTTGCCCTCGGCGGCCGCGTTCGGGTGATAGACAAGGAATTCCTCCTGGCCCCGCTGCATCAGCTTGGGGCGCCGTCGTCCGGTCCGGCCGTCCGGGTCCGTCACGCGGGCGTCATTTGGTCGGAAGCGCGCCAGGTCGATCTGGCGGTCGCGAAAGTAAGGCCAGATGTGGCGCACGGAATCCAACCCCGTCAGGGCTTCGCCGGTGTAGTCGGTTTTGCCGTCGATCCCGCGCCAGACAAGGTCTCGCCGCCCGGTCTGGGAGTAGGGATGAATCGGCCCCCAGCGCCCGCCGTAATTGGCCGACCCGCCCGAGAGCAGCCACGACCAGAACAGCCACCGATAGAAATACCGCGGATGGGTCCAATGCCCATGATCCTGCTCGTAATAGTCTTCCCCCAGCCAGACGTGGCGCGGGAGCTTGTCAAAGCCGTGCCTGGCAATCTCGTCGGCGCCCAAGGTGTAGGCGTCCTCGATATGGATGTAGCTGCACCAAAGCAGGTCTTCGGGACTGGTGAAGGCAAAGCCGGCGCGGCGGTTCGGGCCGGTCGAGAGCAAGTGGCGCCACGGGTCATTGGCCGCAAAGAAACGTCCCACCTCGCGCACGAACGCGCGGTTTTGCGGGAACTTCTCGTCCGAGTGCATGTCGTTCACGATCAGCCAGAACACGTTCGGGAAGGCCGCCCACCGCGCGATCAAGTATTGCATCGTCCGTTTTCGGGCTTCCTCCGGCAACGCGAACCAGTGCTTGCCCGTGCCTTCCGTGCCGTAACCTTTGAAACTGAAGAGGATCATCTGCAGGTAGAGGTCCGGATGCCAATTCAGGATCCAGGTCAACCGCTCCTCGGTGTTGCGGAACTTGTCGAGATCGAAGCGCGTGACGTCGGGCCTGGCGCCGCCGGGCCAGGGATCGTTCCAAACCCAGGTGTTGTTGTCATCGCGCGCCGCCCCCGGGGTTCGGCCCCACCCTCCGAGCGCCGCCACGCGCAGGCAGGTGATCCCCAGCTCTGTGTCCTCGCGGACAAAGTCCTGCCACAAGGGCGCTTCCCTGGCGTGGAAGAGCCGGTAAGCCGTGTCGCTGATGTTGCAGAACCAGCGTCCGTCGTCGGCCATCCAGGCTCGGGGATTGGACCGGTGCGGCCGCAGCATCCCGCGGAGCGCCGAATCCCGGGCCGTGAAGGCGCCGGATTTCCCATGCAAGCCGGGATCGCTCTCCGAATGCGAAGCCCAGGTCCATTGTCCGGGCTCCGAAACGTAGAGACGCGCCCGCCAGGTGTTCCCGCCATCGTAGAACGCGCAAACGGTCTTCTGGTTTGCGCCACCGGACGCCGGAACGAAGGTCACTGTGGCGACGCTCTCGAACGGATTGGGCGCGGCCCCATTGCCGGTCAGCACAATCTCGTGGACGCCGAACTTGGAGGCGGGCTCGGCGCCATTCGAGAAGAAGACGCCCGGGGCTGCATCGGCCAGCAGGGCCAGGCCCGACCAGGCGGCCAGAGCAGGAAGCAGCAGCTTGATCATGGCGCAAGATAAGAGAGCCCCGGCAGGGGGCCTCCCTGGCGGTCGGTCAGGCGCAGGATGGCCGCCCAACCCCCGTGGCCGTTGGCCACTTTCATCAGGAACAGGTTCTCGCCCGGAGCCAGCGTCACATCCACCACGTCCTGGTCCGGCTCGGCGCCCCGCGTCGCCGAGGCGAACACAACCTGCCTGCCATTGTGCCAGACTTTGCAGCCATCGTCGGACCCGACGCGCAACTGGGCGGGTTGCGACGATGGCGAGCGGACCCGCGCTGCGACGTAGGCCACCTGGTTTGGCCGGGAGGTGAGGAACTGGGCGAGGTCCAGCGTGTGAGCCTCAGTGCGGGCGGTTCGCCAGGTCCGATCGCCGACCTTGGCGCCAGGAGTCACGGCCCGAAGGCTCTCGTCGATGAATGGGAAGTCCAGCCCCATGACCGGCTTGTCCGCCGCGGCGTAGGGCCCCAGCACGAGGAAGCTGTGGCAGTAGGTGTTCGCCCAGACGTTGCCCGGGGGCTGCCGCAGGCTGAGCTCGCGCCACATGCGGCGGGTGACATGGTCGCGCATCAGATGCCGGTAGAACCCCATCCAGCTTGGCTCGCTCTTCTTGCGCCGGTAGCAGACGTCGCCGCCGGTCTCGCCCTCCATCTTGCCGCCGTCGGAAGTGTGCATCAGGCCGCGCGGATAGCCCTGGTAATCCTCGAGCGTCCACTGCGCCGAGTGCAGCCACTCGTGCAGCATGGGCTCGCCATCGGGCTCGTTCTCGACCGCGCCGCTGCCCCAGTTGAAGCCGATGTAAGTGGCGTGCCGGGTGAACTCGCCCAACGCGCCCAGCGCCCCGCCCAGCAGCATCTCCGGCACGCCTTCGCTCTCCGCATCCTTCTTGGGATCGCTCCAGGCCTTGGCGAAGACCATGATGGTGTCCATCTCGCCTGACTTGAGCTCGCCGAGATGCGGCATGCAGGCGTCCGGCCCCGGCCAGAAAGAGTATTCGCCGTCCAGCCGGGTCAACGGCTTCTCGAGGACCGTCAGGTCCCAGTCGATTCGCAACTGGCCGTCCGAGTAGTTCCAGA
>JAKLEJ010000411.1 GCA_022711695.1 Verrucomicrobiota bacterium
CCTCGGTGACGACCAGAACCACGCTGGGGGGCAACTCCACCTGCACCGCCTTGTCATCGACGAAGGTGACGGTCACCTGGCCGTTCTCGACGAGATAGTTGGCGCCATCGCCCACCAGGTCGGCGCTCATGTTGACAGTCTCGAACGTCTCGGGGTCGGAGAAAACGAAGTCCTCGCCGTCCTTGTAGCTGAAGTCCATCTTGCGGATGGACATGGGAATGGCCTGGATGGGCTCGGTGGAACTGAACCGCACGTTCGAGGATTTGCCGGTCTTGATGCTGCGAAGGGTCGCCTGGACAAAAGCCCGCAGGTTGCCGGGCGTGCGATGCTGCACGTCCAACACCACGGTGATATCGCCGTTATACTCGATCGCCATGCCGCGGCGAAGATCGTTTGCAGATGCCATAAGTTAAAATCGTTTTCTCTCGCCCCCCGTCTTCTTCCGGAAAGGGCGCGGGGAAGGTATCCGACGCCGGGGGCTTTGCAAGAGCAGATTTCGGGCATGAACCTGCATATCCGCATCGAATGTCTCCGGGGCTGGGCGGCGGCAGTTCCTGCCGAACGCGCAGCCGGCTCAGGGCGCAGGGGCTGCGCGGCTTCCAGCGCCGATTCAGATCGCCAGCCGGTCAGGGCAGCGGCTCGAGTTTCACGTAGTCCAGGCCAGTCATGTACGACTTGGTGGCCCTGGGATTGGCGCCGGTGATCTCGATGGAGAAGCGGTGATTGCCGGCGGTCAGTTGGCGCTCGCCCAGGTCGAGGGGGCCGGTGGGCACAACGCCCCGATTGTAGAAGTCGATCGGGGCGCCCAGTTTCTGGCCATCGAGGTAGAGCTGGGCGATGCCGTAGTCGATGGCTTTGGTCATGGCTGCGACCAGCCTGTAGTTGCCCGTTTGCTTAACCGGCAGTTCCAGGTCCAGCCGGTCGCCCGGCTTGGCCCCCGTCCACCACAGGTGCGCGCCGTTGCTCCATTCGCCGGCATGGCCGCTCAGATCCTGTTCGTGCGGATTGCCCCCGGTTTTGGCCAGCACCTTCAGGCGCTCCCCTTCGAGCGCGCCCTTGACGACCAGGTTGGTGATCTCGGTCCAATAGCCGGCGCGCTGGTCCAATGGCAGCGGCCGATAGGGATCCTTGCCGCCGGCGGCCAGGTACCAATACACCGTGCTGGCGTAGAGGGTCGGGCGGCTGTTGGCGTAGTACTTCTCGATGGCTCCCTCGAACGACTTCTGAAACGGGATGTTGTCCGTGACGTGCCAGCGGTTGACGCAGACGTGCCCTTTGTTTCCCATCGAGATGGTCTGGTTGTGGTAGGCGTTCTGAAAGAGGCTCGGGTTGCACCACGCATAGCCGAAGTAATCCTCGGAGCCGGTGCCGATGGTGGACGGGAATTTCTCGCCATCGACGAAGAATTTCTCGTCGCCTTCGCCCCACCAGCCGCCGCGCGGGTTCCACACGTGCAGCATCACCCCGAGAAACCGGCCCCGCCCCTCGGTCCGCAGCAGGGTCCAGTCGATGGCCCGCTCCTTCTCCTCGGGGAGGAAGGCGTCGCGATGCCACTTGGCATGGAAGCGGCCCAGGGTGGCGGGGTCGCGTTTGAGCGGCGCGGTGACGATCTCGAGGCTGACTCCGCTGCGCGCCCCGTCCTTGAGCAGCGTGATCTCCGCGGTCCGGGCGAAGGGCATGTACCAATGGCTGTACCACACGCCATCCTCCGTGAGGCCGCTGGGCAGGGAACGATAGCCGTTGGCCCCCGCCGCCGTGCCGAAAAAGTCGCCCAGGGGCGCCCACACGCTGGGCGAGTCCTCGCCGTCCCAGCGGATTTGGAGGGTCCATTCCCTCAGCAGGGTCCGGTCGTCGGGTTTGGCCGGGGGCTGGAACCGGGCGCGAAGGGTTCTGATGGCTCGGGGCCCGCCATCGAGGACGATGCGACGCGGCTGGCCGTCGCCGGCGATGGTGTGGGTTTGCGCCTGCTCCTCCGGCGCGGGGAAGCCGGCCGGGCCGCACTGGCTCAGCGCCTGGTTGGCGGCGTCCAGCGCGGCATTCTCCTCGGCCGAGAGCTGCCGTTTGAAGGTGGGCAACTGCGTGCCGACAGGGTAGGTGGTGTAAACGAACTGGAAGTAGGAGCCCCAGCCTTTCTCGGCGACGATCCGGCAGGATTTCGCGTAAGGAATCGGGGTGTAGTTGTTCCAGCCCATTGCCACGGTGTGAACCAGGGCCGGCCGGGTGAACGGCTCGTTCTTGCCGTCGAAGTAGCCCAGGAACGGCAGGTCCACCGCCGGCTCGCTGGCCCCGTCCAGGTAGATGCGCACACGGCCCTTCTCGGGGCGCGCCGACCACATCCGCCAGATGCAGCCGGGGCCCTGCATCTCGGCAAAGACCAGGTTCGTGCCCTCGCGCCCGATGACTCCGCCCCCGTCGCCGTTGGCGTCCCATTTCACGTATCTGCCGGTCGCCTCGTCGTACTTGCTGGCGCGGTCGTAGCTGGACCACTGGGCGCAGGTCTCGCCAGGAGGCGGCAGCAGGGCGAGGCGTTCCAGGTCGGTCAGGCGTTTGACCAGGTCCACGTAGGTCAGGGTCTCGGCGGCATGGGCCGCCCCCAGGCTGAGGGCTGCCAGGACCAGAAGGGCGATGGGTTTCTTCATAGGCTTGCAGGAAGAATGGACGTCTCGGCCGGCAAAGTCCATTCATGAAAAAGGCACTTGCGGCGGCTCAGGAAGAACCGGAGGCCGGAGAAAGGACAGGAGGAGCAACGGGGGATTGTCACAATTCCGGGAGTTCGCTCGAGAACGGACCCGCTCAGGCAGCAGGGCGAGGTCGTCAGGGAGGCGGTTTGGGATTGCGTCACACGGAGGAGGTCGTGAGACTCAGGACGACTGAAGGTCCAATGACCATTCCACATTGTCAAACGGATGGCGCCGCATGAAAACGCTCTTCTTCGTCCTGATGGTTCCTTCGCTGCTCACGGCCGCTCTGGGGGTCGCCGCCGAGCCCTCTTCGCAAACGCGCGTGGCCCTGGGGGAGGGACGCTGGCTGATCAATGGCCGGCCGACCAATCCCGGCAGCGCCGCCGAGGGCCTGCTCATGAACGTGCGCATGGTCAATGCCGTCTTCGAGGATCGCGCCAGGCCGGCGTTCGACCCGGAAGCCAATGCGGATCGGTTTATCGCGCGCATTCCCGAGTATGCCGCGAACGGCGTAAACGCCTTTACGATCTGCCTTCAGGGCGGAATGCCGGGGTATGAAGGCGCGGTCAACTCGGCCTTCGAACCGGATGGCAGCCTGAGGCCGGCGTGCCTGGCGCGGGCGGAGCGCGTCGTCCGGGCCTGCGACCGCAGCGGGGTCGTGGTCATTCTCGGCCTCTATTACCAGCGGCAGTCGCGGATTCTGCGCGACGAAGCCGCGGTTCGCGCGGGCGTGGCAAACGCGGCGCGCTGGGTGACGTCACGCGGCTTCCGCAACGTGGTCCTGGAAGTGGCGAACGAATACCCGCACGCCGGCTTTGCGCACGCCATCATCCGGGACCCCAAAGGCCAGGCCAGCCTGATCCGGCTGGCGAAAAAGACCGCGCCCGGCCTGCTGGTGACCGCGAGCGGGTATGGTGACGGGAAGGTCCACGCCGAGGTGGCCGAGGCCTGCGACTTCCTCACGCCGCATTGGAATGGAACAAAGGTGGAGGACATCCCGGCGCGAGTGGCCGGGCTGAAACGCTTCGGCAAACCGATCGTCTGCAATGAGGACGACAAGCTCGGCGAAGACGCCGTGGCGGCGATGCGAGCCTCGGTGACCAACGGATGCGCCTACGGC
>JAKLEJ010000412.1 GCA_022711695.1 Verrucomicrobiota bacterium
CCACGGTTTGGGCGGAGCGGCGGGGGAGTGTTTTCGGTTCTCATGGCCACGGTGGGATCGGATCAGAGGAAGAGGGCGAGCAACGCGGCCGCCAGGAGCGCCAGGGTGGAAAGGGTGACCCGGCTCCGGATGCCTCCCGCCCCCAGCCCCACCACCAGCCCACACTTGACCAGCGTGTTGCTGACGACGGCGAGGGTGATGGCATGGACGGCCAGAGTGCTGTCCCCGGACTGCCGCGCCTGGCTGGCCATGGAGAGGGTGATGGCATCCACATCGGTCAACCCGGCCAGGCCGGCCAGGACATACAGGCCCCGGCCCGAGAAGGACTGCTCGACCACCTTGACCAGCAGCAGCACGGCGGCAAAGAGGAGAGCGAACTTGATCGCCGAGGTCAGGCTGAAGGGGTTCTTCAGAGGAACGGTGGCGGCCGGGCGGGCGGGAGAACGGGCGCTGCGCCAGCAAAAGTAGGCGGCGGCGGCAAGGCTGGTCAGTCCCATGGCCAGCATGGGTGTGAGCAACGGGCGCAGCAGGCCGAAGTTCACCACCGCCACGGCCACCAGGATTCGGGCGAACATGACCACCCAGGAGAGCAGCAGCCCCCCCGCCAGGGCCTCGGCCAGGCCGGGCGTCTCCGCAGGTTCCTCGCGGCTCCGGCGGGCGAAGCTCAGCGAAACGGCGGTGGACGAGACCAGGCCTCCAAAAAAGCCGGTCAGCGGCAGCCCCCGTCCGGGGCCCAGCCACCGTGAGACCACATAACCGGCTAGCGACAGGCCGCTGATCAGGATGACCAGCCACCACATCTTGTAGGGGTTCAGCGCGCCCCAGGGATCGACGGTTCGATTGGGCAGCACCGGCAGGACCACAAAGGTGGCCAACAACAGCCGCAGCCCGGCGTGCAAATCCTCCGGACCGATCTTCTCCGCCAGAACGTGGAGCGGTCGCTTGTAGGCCAGCACGGCCGCGGTGGCGACGGCCAGGGCTGCAGCCAGGGCTTGCTCGCCGTAAAGCGCCATCCCCCCCAGAAGATACGTCAGCACCGCCGCCACTTCGGTGGTCGCGCCAAAATCTCGCGCCGACCACGCGTGGAGCGTGTAGCCGCACGCCAGGACCCCGCACACGCCAATCCCGGTCCCGGCGAAGATCCAGTGCGCGCCCGTTTTCGCCGAGAGCCAGGCGCCCACAGCCCCCGTCAGGGACAGCAGGATGAAGGTTCGCAGCCCCCCGATGCCCGCCTCCATGTCCTGGGCCTTCTTCCGTTCCCGTTCGATGCCCACCAGGGCGCCGAGTCCCAGCGCCAGGGCGAAGTCAAACAAGGGGTGGTGCGGGTTCATGGAAGTGTTCTTTGGGCGCGCCGCATGCCGGCGCAGCATCCTGCTCCGGGACCGCCAGAAAAGCAAACAAAACGCGCGGCGCGCAAGAATGGCTTTGATTTCCTGGCCTCCCGAGGCACGATTTTGGCGCCGTCGGCAACGGCGGCCACAACCGATCATGGCAGAGAAACGCAGGAAAGACTCAGGACAGTTGAATTTGGGGATGCCGGACGACGGCTCCGCAGGCGGGGCGGCTCCCGCCTCGCCCGCGCCGGCAGACAGTTCGTCAGCCCCGCCCGCGAAGGCGAATGGGCAGGGCAATGGCGGGGCGCACGTGCTGGCCGAGGAGGTTCCGGCGGCGGCCCTCCACGCGTTCGACCCCCGGAAGGTCGAGCAGCCGTTGCACCGGCGCGTGGACCGCAGCTTCCTCGAGTACGCCTCCTACGTGATCCGCGACCGCGCCATCCCCAACCTGGCCGATGGCCTCAAGCCGGTTCAGCGGCGCATTCTCTGGGCGCTCCACCAGACCGACGACGGCCGCTTTACCAAGGTGGCCAATGTGGTCGGCGACACCATGAAGTTCCATCCCCACGGCGACGCTGCCATCGGCGAGGCCCTGGTGGTGCTGGCCAACAAGCGCTACTTGATCGAGGGCCAGGGCAACTATGGCAACATCTTCACCGGCGACCCGGCGGCGGCTTCGCGTTACATCGAGTGCCGCCTGAGCGAGCTGGCCCGCACCGAGCTCTTCAACGACGAAATCACCGAGTTCGTTCCCAGCTACGACGGCCGCAACCGGGAGCCGGTGGCGCTGCCCTGCAAGCTGCCGCTCACTCTGATGCTGGGCGCCGAGGGCATTGCCGTGGGGTTGGCGGCCCGCATCCTGCCTCACAACTTCCCCGAGCTGCTCCAGGCGCAGATCGCCATCCTCAAGAAGCAGCCCTTCAAATGCCTGCCCGATTTCCAAACCGGCGGGCTCATGGACGCCCGGGAATACGCCGACGGCCGCGGCAGCGTCAAGGTGCGCGCCAAGATCAAGGTTCGGGACGAATCCACTGTTGTCATCAAGGAAATCCCGCCTGCCACGACTACCGAGTCGCTCATCGAATCCATCGAGGATGCTGCCCGCAAGGGCAAGCTCAAAGTCAAGTCCATCAACGATTTCACCTCCGAGGACGTCGAAATCGAGATCAAGTGCCCCCAGGGCGTGGACGCCGAAAAGATGGCGGACGCTCTCTACGCGTTCACCGATTGCGAGGTGACTATCTCCAGCCGCATCGTTGTCATCAGGGACAACCGGCCCGTCGAGCTGACCGTCTCCGAGATTCTGCGCGAGAACACCGACCAGTTGGTGGCCATCCTCAAGCGTGAGCTCGAACTCAAGGAGCAGAAACTCCAGGACGAGATGCACTATCGCACCCTGGAGCGCATCTTCATCGAGGAGCGTATCTACAAACGGATCGAACAATGCAAGACCAACGAAGCCGTCCTGGCGTCGGTCTATGAGGGCTTCAAGCCGTTCAAGCGCGAGCTGGTGCGCGAACTGACGGACCCGGACGTCGAGCGCCTGCTCCAGGTGCGCATACGCCGCATTTCCCTCTTCGACATCAACCAGCACCGCCAGGAGATGGAGCGGGTCAAGGGCGATCTGGCCGAGACTCGCAAGCACCTCAAGAATCTCGTCAAGTACGCCATCGCCCGTCTGGAAGCCCTCCTCGAGAAGTACGGCCCGCTTTACCCGCGGCTGACCCGTTCCAGCCGGCACGACGAAATCGACGCGCGCGAGGTCGCCTTCAAGGCCTTCAAACTGGCCTACGACCGCGAGTCGGGGTATCTTGGGCACAAGGTCAGCGGCGACGAGTTCAAGATCGACTGCACGAAGTTCGACAAGGTGCTGATGGTGTTCAAGGACGGCCGCTACCGGGTGATCGAGCTGCCCGAGAAGCTCTTCGTGGGTCCGGACATCGAGTATTGCGGCATCCCCGACCGCGAGCAGGTCTTTACCCTGGTTTACAGCACGCGCGAAGCCACGTATTTGAAGCGGTTCACCTTCGGGGGGTTCATCCTGGACAAGGATTACACCTGCGCCCAGGAGGGCGAAAAATGCAAGGTGTTGTTCATCGAGCCAGGCACGCCCGAGACACTTTACATCCGCTACAAGCCGGCGCCGCATCAGAAAATCAACCAGCAGACCTGCGCCCCTTCGGAGGTGGAGGTCAAAGGCGCCCGCACTCGCGGCCGCCAACTGACCATCAAGGACGTGGGCGCCATCGGCGTCAAACCCCCGCGCGGTTGGGACGACAGCGCCACGACGACGAAGGTCATGTTTGCCTGAGGCGGATTCGGCGGGCAACACCGGCGCGGCCGTGCCTACTTGCCGGACGGGGGTTCCTGCGGAGCCGCCGCGGCCTTGCCCGAGTCGGGATTCCCTGCGATTTCGTCCGGGAGCTCCGCTCCGGGAGCGCGCCTGCGCCGCCAGCGCCACAGC
>JAKLEJ010000413.1 GCA_022711695.1 Verrucomicrobiota bacterium
CTGTAGGCCGTCCGGGTCGCCCCGCAGACCGCGGCGGTACTGGAACATATCGCCGTTGATGGCGGCAACCGCTGTGCCGGCTTCCCGGGGGATGAGGCGCGCCTGCTCCGACACGGTCGCCATTCCCAATTCGCGTCCTCGTCCCAGGGCCGTGTCCAACTCAATGCCCGCGTGGGCGCGGGAGATCTTAACCACGTGAATGGACCAGGGAACGCTGGAGACGCGGTCACGGATGAAGACGTAGCCGCGCTCGGGAGACACCACCACGTTCGTGGGGGCATTCTTGGTGTAGAACCGGGTCAGAACTCCACTGAAGGTGGAGGCCAGCGCCCGCGCCCAATAGGCCAGTGAGCCGTGCTCCGGAGAAGTAGCGGGAGCGGACCGCTGGATTCTGGCGCGGGGAGCGTTTGTCGAGGGCGGGGCCTCGTCGGCGCACGCCGCCAGCCCCGCCAGAAGGCAACACAAAACCCACGAGCCTCCCCGCATCGCCCGGGAGCGGGCTGGAACGGGAAGGCCACAGGTCTCCGCGCGGTTGGTTCGCTTCCAAACCATTAGCGTTGTGCAGCGGCGACAGCCGCAGGCGCCTCAACACATCATCCCCTCTTGCCGTCCGGGTGTCAAAGCAATCAGGCCCGCAGAATCTGCGCATCCAACGCGTGGCCAGCGATCTTCGCCTCGTTCCAAGGGCGGCATCCGCGCCATCGAAGAAGTCCTGCGGGCGAACGCCGGGGTATTCGCGGTTGCGCCGCGGAACGCTTCGGGGTAAACAGGGCATCGGATGAGGCAAGACAGTGCCGGCAGCGCATGGCGCAGGCGGCTCCTTCCGCTGGCAGGGGCCGCCCTCCTGGCTGGCGTGGTCCTGCGCGGCGCCGCCGCCCCGCTCTCCGCCAAACCCGGCGAGGCGGTCTTCAGCGGCGCCCGTCCGCGACAAGTCTCCCTGGAGATTTCGCCGGAGAACGTGCAACGGCTGCGCGACGCTCCCCGCCAATACGTGCAGGCCACCTGGCGCGAACAGGGATTGGTGCTGCGCGAAGTGGGCGTGCACCTTAAGGGATCCAGCGGCAGCTTCCGGACCATCGACGAGAAGGCGTCGTTGACGGTGAGCTTCGACCGGTTTCACACCGGGCAGACGTGGTTCGGGCTGGAAAAGGTCCACCTGAACAACTCCGTCGAGGACCCGTCCTTCTTCAACGAGAAACTCGGGGAAGAACTGTTCAAGGCGGCCGGCGTGCCGGCGCCACGGGCCGCCTGGGCTTTGGTCGAACTGAACGGCCGGCGCCTCGGGCTGTACGTGCTCAAGGAGGGATTCACCGAGGGCTTTCTCCGCCTGCACTTTCGCGACGCCACGGGCAACCTTTACGAAGGGAGCGGGTTCGACCTGGACGGCCCCCTGCCCCGCGATGCCGGCCGTGGCCCCTACGACCGCGCCGACCTGAAGAAGGCGGCGGCGTTGGTGGAGACCGACGGCGTCAAGCGATGGACGCGCGCGACGGAGGTGCTGGACATGGAGCGCTTCATTTCGTTCATGGCGGCGGAGATCATGGTTTGCCACCGCGATGGATATTGCCTGGCTCGGAACAACTACCGGGTCTATCAGGATCCTGCGGCGGGCAAGCTGGTGTTTCTGCCGCACGGCCAGGATCAACTGTTCGGGCGGGCGGACGCCCCAATCGAGCCGCGGTTCATCGGGTTGGCCGCGACCGTGGTGGCAGGCAGCCCGGAGGGAAGGCGACGCTACCGGGAACGGCTGGGATACCTGGTCACAAACGTCTTCGATGTGCCGGCTCTCGAAGCGAAACTGGACCAATGGGCGGCGCAGATTCGGCCGGCCCTGGCGCGCTCTGAAGCCCGGGCTTTCGACGCCGAGCGGGCCCTCCTCAAGCAGAGGCTGCGGGCGCGCCGCGCGTCTGTGTGCGAGCAACTGGCCCGCCCCGAGCCCAAGCCGATCGAGTTCAATGGGGGGGTGGCGGTTCTCACCAACTGGAACGCCGTCGATGCGCCCCCGGGCGGCCGGATGGAGAAGGTCCGGTCCCGCGACGGACGCCCGGCCCTGATCATCGAGGCGGGGCCGATGACGATGGCCTCGTGGCGGGGCAAAGCGCTGCTCCCGCCAGGCCGCTACCGCTTTGAAGCCCGCGCCGCCACCGAAGCGGTCGCCGCCATCGGCTTCGGGAAGACCCACGGCGTCGGACTGCGGGTGGGAGGCCGGCCCCGCGCCCAGCCGGTGGGCCTTCTGAACGATCAGCCCTGGACCCGCCTCCAGGCCGAGTTCGAAGTCAAGGACGCCCCGGAGGAAGTCGAACTGATCTGCGAACTCCGCGCCAGACAAGGCACGGCCTGGTTCGACCTCGACTCCCTGCGCCTGACGCGCCTGGACTAGCCCGGTCCGGCCGACTGGCGCGTTGACAAGCGCGGGGCCAGCCGATAAACCCTCCGTATTCTATGCAATCAATTAGTCTTGGCTGGCTGGATTATTCGATTCTCGCCATCTACACGCTCTTTGTGCTGGGCATCGGATTTGCGCTGCGCCGCTACATGAAGAGCTCCTCGGATTTTCTCACCTCGGGGCGGTCCATCCCCACCTGGGTGACGGGTTTGGCGTTCATCTCGGCCAACCTGGGGGCGCTCGAACTGGTGGGCATGGCCGCCAGCGGCGCCAAGTATGGCATCGCCACCAGCCACTTCTACTGGCTGGGCGCCATCCCAGCCATGGTCTTCCTGGCCGTCTTCATGATGCCCTTCTACTACGGCTCGAAGGCGCGATCGGTCCCCGAGTATCTCAAGATGCGGTTCGACGAACGGGTGCGGTGCCTGAACTCGATTTCGTTCGCGGTGATGACGCTCTTCGCCTCGGGCATCTCGATGAACGCGCTGGCCAAGCTGCTCAACCAGCTCCTGGGCTGGAATTATCATGTGAGCCTGTGGATTTGCTCGGGGGTGGTGCTGCTCTACGTGCTCAAAGGCGGGCTGACCTCGGCCATCTACACGGAGGTGCTTCAGTTCTTCATGATCGTGCTCGGGTTCGCCCCGGTGGTGTATCTGGGGCTCAAGGACGTGGGCGGGTGGGACGCGGTCACCACCGCGCTGCAGGGGGTGGCGCAGAACCCGGCGGCGCTAAACCTGTCCACCAGCACCAATTTCAGCGCCAACGCCTGGACCAGCGCCTGGCAGCCGCTCATGGCCGGACCCACCCGCAACCCGATGGGGGTGGATTGGTTCGCCATGGTCTTTGGGCTGGGCTTTGTGTTGTCCTTCGGCTACTGGTGCACCAACTTCCTGGTGGTGCAGCGCGCCATGGCCGCCCGCAACATGACGGCGGCCCGCAACACGCCCCTGGTGGCGGCCGTGCCCAAGATGCTCTTCCCGGCGCTGGTGATCGTGCCGGGCATGATCGCCGTGGCGTTGATGTCCATCCCGGCCAAGGACTACCGCATCCCCGCCCCGCTCCTGAACGACCGGGCCGCCGCGGCCGCCGTCGTGGCCGTCAAGGAAGCCGCGGGCATGGAGCCGCAGGCCGCTTTCAAGCACATCGCCGAGAAGGTCGGCCTGGAGCAGAACGGCAAGGACGAGCGAACGGGGAGGGCCAAGGTCATGAACCTGGACCCGGCCAAGGTGGCGGCGGTGGTCAAGGCCTATGCCGGCAAGCCGATCGACCAAAACGCCACGCGGGACGACAAGACCCTGCGGAGCGACTTCCTCAACGCCTTCAGCAACACCATCAACGAATACGACTACGACGGCGTGATTCTCTCGTTGGTCAAGCGCTACTGTCCGTCGGGCCTGCTGGG
>JAKLEJ010000414.1 GCA_022711695.1 Verrucomicrobiota bacterium
CCTGCTGGCCGAACTGCTGCGAGAACTGATTGAGGAACGGAATGCGGCGGCCCCGGGCCGGGGCTGGCCCCGCAAAACCCTCGGCCAGGAGGCGCTATGCTGACCCCCGAACATGCGGTGGTCGCCGCGATGCTGGTCTGCCTCGGAGGGGCCCTGCTGGCCATCCCCGCGGCCCGCAATCGCACCGCCGCCGGCTGGCTGTCGTTCCTCGTGGTGCTGGCCAGCGCGGTGTTCGTCGCCCTGGGCGCCGGCAGCGTGCTGATCAACGGGCCGGGCCAGCCCGTGGCCTTCTGGGCCCTCCCCCGGCTGGGCTTCGCCCTGCGCATCCACGTGGATGGACTCACCGCGATCTTCCTCCTGCTGGCGGCGACCATTGCCTTGCCGGCGTCGTTCTACTCCATCGCCTACATGCGCCACTACGAAGGCTACGGCGTGGCCCGCTACTATCCCCATTTCCTCGTGTTTTTGGCCGCGATGTACGGGTTGGTCAGCACCACCGATACGATGTGGTTCTTTTTCATCTTTTGGCAGATGATGACCCTGCCAGGCTATGCGCTCATCCGCTTCGAGCATCGCAAGCCCGAGAACATCCGCGCCGCCAACAAATACCTGGTCATGATGCAGATCGCCTGCCTGGCCACCATGGCCGGCGCGGAAATCCTGGCGGTCGGCGGCGCCAGCGTGAACCCCAACCGCAGCCTCAAGTACGATTTCGACTCGTTGAGCGCCAACCTGCCCACCCTGCTCGGCGCCCACCCCGTCTGGACCGCCCTGGCCTTCGGCGGGTTCCTCCTGGGCTTTGGCATCAAGATGGGCATGTGGCCCTTCGGCCAGGTCTGGCTCCCCGACGCCCATCCCGCCGCCCCCTCGCCGGTCAGCGCCATGCTCTCGGGCGTGATGATCAAGACCGGCGTTTACGGCTTGATGCGCTATTTCCTGTGGCTGGGGCCCGAAGGGGCGCGCGGCGCTTTTCCCCTGGCGCAATGGGGCTGGGTGGTGGCGGTCCTGGGAACCGTCACCCTCTTCGCCGGCACGATGCAGGCCCTCAAGCAGGAGCAGTCCAAGCGCCTGCTCGCCTTTCACAGCATCGGGCAGATCGGCTATATCCTGCTGGGCGTGGGCGCCAGCATGGTCCTGCTGGCCCGCGGCGGCGCTTTTGTCAACACCGTGGCGGCGGCGGGGTTCTTCGGGGCCTTGTTCCACACCGTCAATCACGGCCTCTTCAAGAGCCTGCTCTTCCTCAACGCCGGCTCGGTCCTCTACGCCACCGGCACCCAGAACCTCAACCGCATGGGCGGGCTGATGAAGTTCATGCCCGTCACCGCCGCCTGCGCCCTGGTCGCCTCCCTTTCGATCTCCGGCGTCCCCCTCTTCAACGGCTTCGCCAGCAAGTGGAGCATCTACGTGTCCACCGTGCAGGGCGGCGCCTTTCACGTGCTCCTGGCCGTCATGGCCGTGGTGGCCATCCTCACCAGCGCACTCACCCTGGCCTCGTTCGTCAAGTTCTTCGGGGCGATGTTCCTCACCCGGAGCAGCGACCTGGTCGCCGAGCGCGCCGCCGGGCGGCAGCGTCTCGAAGGCGGGGCGCTGATGTTGGCGCCGCAAATTTTCCTCGCCGCCCTGTGCCTGGCGCTGGGGCTGGCCCCCGCGCTCGGGTTTGGCCTGCTCCAGAGCGCCCTCAACGCCAGCCGCCATGGCTACGGAACCCTCCTCGCCGACTCCCCGCCCATGGTCGCGGACGCGCGCCTCGGGCTGGCCACCACCCACGCCACTGCCGTGCTCGCGCCCCTGGTCGTCGCCCTGGTCCTGGGCCTGGCTTTCCTGGCCGCCTGGCGGCTCTCCAAGCTCGGCGGCGCCGCGCGCCGCGCCGCCCCTCCCTGGCTTTGCGGTTACGCCACCCAGGCCGAGCCGGTCCGCTACACCCCGCATCATTTCTACGGCGAGATCAAACGCTACTTCCGCTGGCTGGGCGGCGCCCCGCGCCCCATGAGCGATTCCGATCGTCCGCCCGCCCCGCCCAAATAGAGGATTGCCGCCATGGTCGCCCGCCAAAAACTCCACTTCCTCAAAGAACGGTTCGGCCCCGCCATCCGCCGGGCCGACCTCCCGGCCGACGGGCGCCTCTTCGTGTTCATCGACCCGGCCGCCGTGGTCGAGGTCTGCCGCTGCCTCTTCCGCGAACTGGACGCCCGCTACATCATCAGCATCGGCTCGGACGACCGCCCCTTCTCCGGGGATTACCTGGCGGCCCACCATTTCGCCTTCGACCGCGAACACTTGCTGGTGAGCGTGCTGGCGCATCTGCCGGCCGGCAACCCCCGCATCCACAGCATCACCGGCGAGGTCCCGGCCGCCAACTGGGCCGAGCGCGAGATGCGCGACCTGGTCGGCATCGAGCCCGTCGGACACTGCTATCCCAAGCGGTTGGTCCTGCCCGATGGCTGGCCCGACGGAGTTCATCCCCTGCGCAAGGACGTCTCCTGGGACCATGTGCCCGAGGGTTTCGACGATTCGCGCGAGTTCAAGTTCGATGAGCCGCCGCCCGGCTGCACGGTCGTGCCTTTCGGCCCGTTTCATCCCACCCTGGACGAACCCGCCCACTTCCGCCTCTATCTCGAGGGCGAAATGGTTCGGGGCTGCGAATACCGCGGCTTCATGGTCCATCGCGGCATCGAGAAGCTCGCCGAGTCCGTCCTCACCTACAACGACATCCCCATGATGGCCGAGCGGATCTGCGGCATCTGCGGCTGCGTTCACAACGTCTGCTACGCCCAGGCGGTCGAGGGCGCCGCCGCGTTGCGCGCCCCGCCCCGCGCCGAGTACCTCCGCACGGTCATGCTCGAAATCGAGCGCCTCCACAGCCATCTCCTCTGGGTCGGCCTGGCTTGTCACATTGTCGGGTTCGACACCCTGTTCATGCAGAGTTTTCGCATCCGCGAGCCCGTCATGTGGGTTGCCGAGAAGATCAGCGGCAATCGCAAGACCTACGCGCTGTGCCTGATCGGCGGCGTGCGCTGGGACCTCACTCCCGGGCTCACCGCCGAGCTGCGCGCCGTGCTCGACAAGCTCGAAGCCGAGTGGCGCCCGGTCGTCGCCGCCGTCAGCAAGGACAAAAACCTCCAGGAACGCACCCGCGGCGTGGGCGTCGCCGACAAAGACCTCGTCAAGAACGCCGGCCTCGTCGGCCCCGTGGCCCGCGCTGCCGGCGTCGAGATCGACGCCCGGCGCGATCATCCCTACGCCGCCTACGACCGCGTCGATTTCGACGTGATCACGGCCGATGGCTGCGACGTCTGGTCCCGGGTGGTCGTGCGCATGCTGGAAGTGTTCGAGTCCATCCGCATCATCCGCCAGTGCCTGGACCGCATGGAATCCGGGCCCATCAGCCTGAACCTGGCCGACGAGCTGCCGCCCGGCCGCATGGGCATGTCCTCCGTCGAAGCCCCGCGCGGCGAGGCCCATCACTTCGTCATCACCGGCGAAAACAACCGGCCGCGCCGCTGGCGGGTGCGCGCGCCGACCTACCAGAACCTTCAGGGCGTGCCGGCCATGATCAAGGACCAGATGCTCGCCGACATGACCATCTCCCTCGGCAGCATCGACCCCTGTTTCTCCTGCACGGACCGCGTCGAGACCATCGACCTGGCCTCGGGCCTCGCCCGGGTCTGGTCCCAGGCCGACCTTCTCCAGTTGGTCCGCAACCGAAAGGGCCGCCCATGATGCTGCTCTGGGTCATCCTCGGCGCTCTGGCCAATGTGGCCGCCGTCCTGCTGCT
>JAKLEJ010000415.1 GCA_022711695.1 Verrucomicrobiota bacterium
CGCCTGGGAGGGCTACGATGAAGCCAGCCGGAAGCACGGGCTGTTCGTGGCGGCGCTCTCGGGCGCGACGGGCGCCACCCTTTGGCGGACACACGAACCGGCCGTGGGCGCGGCGGCGTCGCTGGCCTGGTGGCACGCCGGCGCGGACGGTTGGCCACTACTGCTCGTTTCCGCCGGACGCGCCACGGGCCGGCAGGGCATGACGCTGGCGCTGGCGGCGGGTTCGGGCCGGGTCGAACACACCCTGCCCGACGTGCTGCAGCCGCGCCCGGCGGATTTCGATGGAGACGGGATTCTTGACCTGTTCTACACGGTCTCGCCGCAGGGCGCGCCGCGAAACCTGGTGGTCAAGGGGGCCGCCCCGGATGCCTGGCGGCGGCTCGGAGACTGGCAGGCGACGGCCGATTTCGACGGCGATGGGTACACCGACCTCGCCGGCATCGAGGACGGCGTGCTGACCGCGCGCTCGGGGCGCGATGGCCGGATGCTGTGGCGCACCAGAAAAGGCCCGCGCGACTCGCCCATGGATTGCCCCCAGCCGACGGGGGATCTTGATGGGGACGGCGTAGCGGACATGTTGGCGACGGTAAACGTCTGGCGGGAGGTGCGGCCCAATGCTTATTCGACCAAGCGCCTGCCAGCGGCCTTCTCCGGCAAGGACGGGCGTCCGCTCTGGACCGGGGAGCAGTTGGACCTTTTCTCGGGCAGCGCCTCCGGGAACGCGAGGGGCTGGTCCTACAGTTACCCGCAGTTGAGCTGGGCAGACCTGGATCGCGACGGACGCGCTGAGTTGCTGGCCCTGGACTCGCGGTCGGGCGGACCGGCGCGAATCTCCGCGGTGTCGGGACGCGACGGCCGCATTCTCTGGTCCACGCCGATGGTGCGGGGAGGGTTTGCGCCCAGCCCATCCCCCTCAGGACCGCCGTTGGGAGATTTCGACCGGGACCAGGTGCTCGATCTCGCGCTGTGGACGCCTTCCGGTCCGAGCGCTTCCGAATATGGACCGCTGCGACTCCACGTTTTCAGCGGACGCACCGGACAACCGCTCTGGCCAAAACCGGCCGTGGCCGTGAGCCATCCCGACCGGCTGGTGTGGCCCGAGGTTGTGGTCGCCGATCTCGACAACGACGGCGTGCCGGAGGCGCTGGTGACCCGGCACGGAGGCTATGACCAGCGCAAGAACCACTACCGCTGCGAACTCCTGGCGGTGGACGGGCGGGAGGGGTCGGTTCGCTGGACCTGGTCGTGGCAGACGGAGTATCCGGAGCTCTGGCCGCCGGTCTTCCTGAAATCCGGGCTGGCGGGGCGTCCCATGGTCTGCTTGGTGATCCAAACCAACAGCGTCTCCACCCTGATCGGCCTCGACGCCGACGGCCAGGAACGGGCCCGGCGACCGTTAAACCCGACCGGGAGGCGTTTCAACTCGGGTCAGTTTGTGTGGCGCGCAGCCGACGTGAACGGCGACGGCCGGGACGAACTGCTCTACCTCGACGACGGGAATCTGTGCGCGGCGGGGGGCGATGCGCTCGAGGCGCGATGGCAGTGGACGCTGCCGAGCGAGGAGACGCGCCTGGTGGACGTGCGGGCGACGGCGGCGGGACTCCCCCCGACGGTCACGGTGTGGTCCGGCCGGGAGGTTTACGGAATCGACGGAGCATCGGGGGCGCCGGTGTGGCGCTGCAGCGTGACCGGTCAGCCGCTCAGCGGAGGCTCGGACATGCCGGAGGTGCGCCGGCTTGACTCGCCAGCCCCCGCCTTGCCTCGGGGGCAATACATCTCCAGTCCGCGGCATGTCAACAGTTCGGCGTCGGCTGTGCGCCAGGCCTGGCCGGTGACAGCGACCGGCCGCTATCTTGCCCCCACACCCTCAGCGCAGACCTATCCCCCAATGAAGGAGATCGACCTGCCCAAACGCCCGCTGCCCTGGGCGCAGGAGGAAATGGCCCTGGTCTTCTCCGGCGCAGTGACCCTCCTGGTCGCGGGCATCCCGATTCTGTTGGTGTGGTGGGCCGTGCGCCGGCGCTCCTGGCTGCTGGGCCTGCTGCCGCTCTGCTACGCGGGACTGAACCTGCTGCTGCCCTGGCAGGCCACGATCCCCGCCGCCATTGCGCTGGGTTACAGCCTGTGGCTGGGGGGTTGGGCGGGACGCTCGCGCAACTGGATGGCGCTTGGGGCGGCCGTGGTCTTTGCGGCGCTGGCCGTATTGGCGCTGCTAAGCAGCCTCACGCCACAAACTGCCCTCGGCCATCCGAACTGGCTCCGCTGGGCGCAGATGGCCGCCGTGGGGGCGCCGGGGTTGGCCTTCTGGGCGATCGGCGGCTGGGCCGCGTGGAGACGCCGCTGGGCGACGCTGGGCTGGCTGTTGGGCGGCTCGATTGTCGCAGCGCTCCTGGCCGGCGCTCCCTCGCTGTGGAGCGACCTGCAACAGCGCGCGCCCGGCGAGACCTACTCCTGGGAGGGGGCCGGGTTCATCTGGTTCGTCGGCGTCACGGTTGCCGGACTGGCCGGCTTGCTGATCTTCGGGGCGCGGCAGGCGTGGGGCTGGATCGGGCAGCATCGCGCCAGGCGGAAGCAAGCGGCGATGCCAGCTTAAGCGCACCCGCTCGCCTGCGCCAACTCGCCTTCCTGCGTTCCGCATCGGATTCGATCCTCATCGCCTCCAACATCTCGTGAGAAGGGCGGCTTGGCATGCCTGCCGGACATGCTGAGCCAAAGGACAAAGCATTTTCCAGGAGGCCCGCGCGGCGCCACGTTGAGGCGGCATGGGGCCAAACGGACCGCGAAACACGAAACCGAAAGGAATGACATGAGTGCGTTCAAATACAACCGTCTGGATAAGGATAACGTCGCCGTCCTCCTGGTGGACCACCAGTCCGGGCTGGTGAATCTCGTTCACGACTTCTCGCCCGACGACTTCAAGAACAACGTTCTGGCGCTGGCCGACGCGGCAAAGTACTTCAAGCTGCCGACGATCCTCACCACGAGCTTCGAGGAGGGCCCAAACGGTCCGCTCGTGCCCGAGCTGAAGGCGCTTTTTCCCAATGCCCCCTATATTGCGCGGCCCGGCAACATCAATGCCTGGGACAACCAGGATTTCGTCAATGCGGTGAAAGCCACGGGCAAGCGGCAACTGCTCATTGCCGGCATCGTCACGGAAGTGTGCGTGGCGTTCCCGGCGCTGTCCGCGCGCGAGGAAGGCTATGAAGTTTTTGTGGTCGCCGACGCCTCCGGAACGTTCAACCCGACGACGCGCGAGGCCGCGTGGGCGCGGATGCAGGCGGCGGGATGTCAACTCATGACCTGGTTTGGCGTGGCCTGCGAACTGCATCGCGATTGGCGCAACGACGTTGCCGGGCTGGGGACGCTGCTCTCGAACCACCTTCCGTCCTATCGCTGTCTTATCGCGAGCCACCTGACGGCCAAGGGCGCAACGGGCTGATGGCCAACGCCTCGATGGCTGCCTCCCGCCCGTACATTCCCTGTCGCATATGCGACAAGGAATGTACGGCCAGCGCATGGGAACGGGGAGGCGCCTCTCGAAGCAGGCGCGCCGACGGAAGCCGGCTGGAGGGAGCGCGGAGACCGCAGAGCGCTCAGGCGGGGACGGGCTCGACCTTGACGGGGCGTTTGGGAGGGTGATCGGCCAGGAATGTGTGGATGGCGGCCGCGGCCTTGCGGGCGTCGCGCACGGCATGGACCACCAGGCTGGGCCCCCGCACGAGGTCGCCGCCGGCAAACACCCCCGGCACGCTGGTCAT
>JAKLEJ010000416.1 GCA_022711695.1 Verrucomicrobiota bacterium
TGCTGTGCGCGCGCTGCGGCGGCCACCTGGGTCACGTCTTCGAAGACGGCCCGCAGCCGACCGGGCTGCGCTATTGCATCAACTCGGCCTCGCTGCAGTTCGAGAAGAAGTGACCCGGGGGCGCCGGTTACGGCGCCGGCTTGTATTGGGCCTTGGCTTTGGGCATGGCCGCCTGGAGATCGGCAATGCGCTTCTCGTCCACGGGGTGGGTGCGAAGGAAGGAGAGCCCCTGCGAGCCGCCCTGCTGGCGGTTGAAGGCCGCGAAACGTTGCCAGAAGGCCACCGCCTGCTGCGGGTCGTAGCCCGCGCGCGCCATGTAGATCAGGCCCATGTAGTCCGCCTCGCTTTCATGCGCGCGGCTGTAAGGCAGCTCGAAGCCCACTTTGGAGACGGCCCCGTAGGCCAGCATCGTGGCGGCCTCGTATTTCGAGCCCTGCAGCCCGGACTGAAGCGCCTGGCCGGCCAGACCCGAGGCCATGGCGTGGGTCATGCGTTCGCCTCCGTGCCGGGCCACCGCGTGGGCCACCTCATGGCCGATGACGGCGGCCAAACCTCCTTCATCCTTGGTGACCGGCAGAATCCCGGTATAGACGCCCACTTTCCCTCCGGGCAGACAGAAGGCATTCACTTCCTTGCTTTCGAAGAGGATGAACTCCCACTGGGCGTTGGGCAGGGGCGCCACTGCCGCGATGCGTTTGCCCACCCGTTGGAGCATGGCGTTGGCCGCGGCGTTCTTGCTCACCGGCGTCTCCTTCTTCAACTGCTCGAAGCTGGTCAGGCCGAGTTGCATTTCCTCGCCGGGGCTCATGATGTTGAACTGGGTCCGCCCCGTTTCCGGCACGGTGGCGCATCCCGCCAACACCGTCACGGCAAGGCCAATCGCCGCCACCCGCGAACCGAATCGAAACAATGTCCATTTCATGGAAGCGAAGAAACCACAAACGCGCCATTCCGGCAAGGCCCTGGCGGCTGCCGCCGTCGGCCCGGCGGGGCTGGCTCACGGCCGGGGCGGCTTGACCAGAAATTCGGCCTTGCGGGTGGTGTCCACGACGATGTGAAGATTGGCCCGCGGCTGATTTGAGGGCCACTTCAATCGGTAGAACCGCATGTCGCCGACGCTCCTCCCCCGGCTTTCCTGGGAGACCTTGCCGCCATCCGGGAACGACAGGAAGACCAATACCCGCTGGTTCCCCTGGAGCCCCTTGGCCGCCAGCGCCAATCCCGCCGTTGTGGATTCCTGGGTGATCGACTCAGTGGTTTGGCCGCCCTGCGAACGTGTCGAAGTCGAGAAGCCCCATCCGGAGCCGGGCCGCAGCGGACGCGAGCCGATCAGGACGTGATTCGACAATTGGATCTCGCCCGGGCCAAAGAAGCAGGCCGCTTCGAGCTGAACGCCTTGCAGCCGGTTGGTCAAGTCCAGGCGGACCGCGGCGCCCTCCTTGGGCAGGTCCAGCTCCGGGATGCTCCAGAGTTCCTCCGGTGTGAAGGCCGCCTCCGCCGTCCGCCTGAACCATGCTTCCACCTTCCACACCGGTTCGTAAGGACAAAGCGCGGGGGTGGGGTTGAACGTAACCCACATGACGTCTGGCTCGAGAAGGCCACGCGCGTATGTGGACACGTTGCCGAGCGCATCCGTAAACCGGGTTTGCTCGTTCTTCCAGGTCTTTGAGGCGGTTCCATTCTCCGAGAGTGTGTAACGGGGGTCGGCATACACCCTGCCATCGTCGGTCCGGACGACCTTGAGGTTCTCCAAGGTGACGGCGAGCCCCTGATCGGTGCGCGTGGCCGGCAGCGGTTCCGGCTGCCAGGGCTGCTCCTCGAAGCGCCAACGATTCTTCACCGTGAACCAGACCTCGTTTGTGCCCTGCCGCACAGCCATCCGGAACTGGCGCGCCCGACGGGGAAACGCCTCCACACGGGTGTAACAGAGCTGCGCGTCGCCCGCGCGGGCGTGGCTTTGCCAACCAATGGGCCAACTGCAGCCGTGTTCGTCCACGATCCTCGTGAGCCCGGCGTCGGGATCGATCCAGGCCCCGTTGGTGTTCTGGCGTGAGAACCACGGCACCAGGGTGTCCCGGTCTCCTTCGGTGCTGGCCTCGCCGCCGGGCGGCAACACCCGTCTCAGCGACGCTGGCAGGGCCTTCCTCAAGAAGTCCAATCCCGGGAATCCGACTCGAAAGGTGTGACTCCGTCCGTAATCGATCTGTTCCAGGCAGAGCGCCGATCCGTCCGGAAGCCTCACGCTTTGGCGGGTGTCGCCGCTCACCAGGATGGCCCAGGTGAGCCAGGCCAGCACTCCCAGGACTGCGCCCACTCCCAGGGTCCATGATCGGCCGGCGTTCATGCCCAGTGGCATACCCCCTGGGGCGCAAGCCCGCAAGCGCCAAGGCAGAGTGCCGCCTCAGCGATCGCCTCGCTCGTCCTCGTCCGCCAACGAGTGGGCCGCTTTGCCCCAGCGACCTCGGGCGCAAATTCAGGGGTGCTTTGACTTCTGGACCGGATTCTCTATATTCGGGTTTGCCAATGAAGCTGATCCGTTACAGTGACAAAGGGTTCGCCGGGGCCATTAGGCGGTTTTCCTCGGAATCCAGCCTGTTTGACCCAACCATCGAGCAGCGCACGCGAGCCATTATCGAGGCGGTGGCCGCCTGCGGCGACGAGGCGTTGTTAGAACTGACCCTCCGCTTCGATGGCGCGCGCCTTCAGGCCCGTCAACTCAAGGTCAGCGCCGCGGAACTGGACGCCGCCTCGCGCCAGGCCACTGCGGGACTGCGGAAGGCGCTTCGGGTGGCGGACCGGAATGTGGCCGCTTTCGCGCGCCGCTCGATGCGGCGCGATTGGGTGTCCCGCAACGCCCAGGGCGCGCTGGTGGGCGAGAAGTTCGATCCCTTCCGGCGAGTCGGGCTTTACATTCCCGGAGGGACCGCTCCGCTGGTGTCCACGGCCATCATGACGATTACGCTGGCGCGGGTGGCGGGTTGTCCCGAGATCGTGGTGTGCACCCCCTGCGGCCGGGATGGCCGGATCAACCCCGACCTGCTGGAGGCCGTGCGCATGGCCGGCGCGACCGAGGTCTATCGCGTGGGCGGCGCGCAGGCCATCGCCGCGATGGCTCTGGGAACCAGAACCCTCCAGCCCGTGCAGAAGGTCTTCGGCCCTGGCAACGCCTACGTGGTGGCGGCCAAGCGATTGCTGTTTGGCCGGGTGGCGATCGACCTGCTCCCGGGTCCCAGCGAACTGCTGGTGCTGGCGGACGAGAGCGCACCAGCGCGCTTTATCGCCGCGGATCTTCTGGCCCAGGGCGAACATGGGTCCGGACACGAGCGCGTCTGGCTGGTGACGACCTCCGCCTGGCTGGCCCGCGAGGTGGAGAAGGAGATCGAGGCGCAGTTGCCGTTGTGTTCCAGGCGCGATTCCATCCAGCGTGTGCTCGAAACCAGCGGCTGGAGCATCCTGACGCGGACTCTGGACCAGGGCATCGAGGTGGCGAACGCCATCGCCCCCGAGCACTGTGAAGTGATGACGCGCGCGCCGCGCGGCGTGGCCCGGAGGATTGTCACGGCGGGCGCGCTGCTGCTGGGCGCCCACACCCCCGCGGTGTTGGGAGATTACGTGGCCGGCCCCAGCCATACCCTGCCCACCGGCGGCGGCGGCGCTTCCTTTGCCGGGTTGACGGTGGACCAATTTCAGCGCCGAAGCAGCGTCGTCGAGTACACCCCGGCGGCCTTGAAGAAATCCCTGCCGGCGTTG
>JAKLEJ010000417.1 GCA_022711695.1 Verrucomicrobiota bacterium
CGCTGCTGGCCGTGCAGGCCTACTGCATCCTGGCCGGGGGCGTCATCGCCTTCGCCCTTTGGAACAACGCCCTCCGGCAGTGGAAGACCAGCGAGGTGTATCTCTTCAACAACCTCATCCCCCTCAGCACCATGCTCTGGGCTCATTTCACCCTGGGCGAGCCGGTGACCCGCGCCTTCTGGGTGGCGATGGCCCTGATTGTGTCCGGCGTGCTTCTCGCCCAGACCCAGTGGCAGCGTTTCCTTACGCGCCGCGGGGCCGCTCCCGAGTAGCGGCGCCCCCGCCCGGGGGCCCCGAACCGTTCTCCTCCCAAAGCGCCTCGCACCTGGCTCGTCGCAGACGCGACAGCGAATCTTGACGGCGGGAACGGCGCAAGGCGTGTCCGCGGACCGCGAGTTTCTTTTGCCAAAGAGCGGATTCAGCTTATCTTGGGCGGCAGCCAGCCGGCAGGAAGAGGCCTGGAATTCGCCAAGGGCGATGCCGGACGCAACCCCGGCTCGGGGCTGGAAGCGCAGTTGAACAAGAACGGACTAAACACAGAGCATGAAACTGGACACCATTTGCCTGCACGCAGGGCAGGTAGCCGACCCTGTCACCAAATCGAGAGCGGTACCGCTCTACCAGACGACCTCCTACGTGTTTGACAGCACGGAGCACGCCGCGCGGCTGTTTGCCCTCCAGGAGTTCGGCAACATCTACACGCGCATCATGAATCCGACCACGGACGTCTTCGAAAAGCGGGTGGCGGCGCTGGAGGGCGGCGTGGGCGCGCTGGCGATGTCCTCGGGCTCGGCGGCGGTGACCTTTGGCGTGATGAATCTGTGCGAAGCGGGGGACGAAATCGTTTCGGCGGCCTCGCTCTACGGAGGCACCTACAACCTGTTCCACTACTCGCTGCCCAAGATGGGGGTAACGGTGAAGTTTGTGGACGCGAGCGACCCCGAGAACTTCCGCAAGGCCATCACCCCGAAGACACGCGCCTTCTTCGGGGAGACCTTCGGCAACCCGAAGCTGGACATCTTCGACGTGGAGGCGGTGAGCCGGATCGCGCACGCCGAGGGGCTGCCGCTGATCATCGACAACACCACCGCGCCCTACCTGTGCCAGCCGCTGGCGCACGGGGCCGACATCGTGGCGCACTCGGCGACCAAATTCATCGGCGGCCACGGCACCAGCATCGGCGGCGTGATTGTGGACGGAGGCAAGTTCGCCTGGAACCAGGGCCGGCACGCCATGTTCACCACGCCGGACCCGAGCTATCACGGGCTGAACTACTGGGACGTGTTCGGCAAGTTCGAGCCGTTTGGCGGCGCGAACATCGCCTACATCATTAAGGCGCGCGTGCAGTGGCTGCGCGACACCGGGGCGTGCCTGAGCCCGTTCAACGCCTTCCTGTTCCTGCAGGGGTTGGAAACGCTGCACCTGCGCATGGCGCGGCACAGCGAGAATGCCCTGCGCGTGGCCCGCTTCCTCCAGAGCCATCCCAAGGTGGCCTGGGTGAACTATCCCGGCCTGGAGAATCACCCGACCTATGCCCTCGGGCGCAAGTACATGAAGAACGGCTGGTGCGGCGCCATCCTGGGCTTTGGAATCAAGGGCGGGGCCTCCGCCGGCCGCAAGTTCATCGAAAACGTGAAGCTGTTCTCGCACCTGGCCAACATCGGCGACGCCCGCAGCCTGGCCATTCACCCGGCATCGACGACTCACTCGCAACTGACGGCCCAGGAAAAGCTGCTCTCCTCGGTGACGGACGATTTCGTGCGGCTCTCCATCGGGATCGAGGATTACGCAGACATCGAAGCCGACCTCAAGCAGGCGTTGGACAAGGTGTAAACCCCGCGGTATCCAAGCCGGAAGACCTCAGCGCCTCCGCGCCCGAACGGCGCGAACCAAGAGGTCGTCTCCGCCGTTGAAGAACCGGAAATCGGCGGCGCCGTTCTGACGGCCGGCGAACCGGGCGTCGGGGAGAGTGAACTTCTCGCGTCGCCATTGGCCGGTGTCGCCGCGCGAGAGCACGGCGGGGTGCGCCTGGTAGGCGCCTTCGTGCGGCCCGGCGGAGTTGGTCGAATCGTATTCCAGGACGATCCGGCCCCTGCCGGCATCCAGGAACTCGATCTCGATCTCGACCGGGGCTGGCCCCGCCTCCAGGAAAGCGTCGTCGGCTTCGAAGTAGAGGTAGCGCGGCGGCTGATGCCGGGGGGACAGCCAGCACGCGGCGCCGTCGCGTTCGGTCACGCGGAAAGGTCCATCGTCGATGCGCAGCGGGGCCAGTCCCTGGGTAAGCTTCGGCGCGGCCTCGATCAGGGCGGGGCCGGACGGACCCGGGCGGGGACGAGTGGCACGGCTGCTTTCGTGCGCGCGCACCAGCGCCAGGAGCGTGTACAAATCCACTACTTGGAGGTCGTCTCCGGCCAAGCGCCCCAGTTCCTTCTCGACGCCGGCATACCAGGCAGGGCTCTTGAGAATGGAGCGGACCACCACGCACCGGGGGCGCAATCCGCCGGCCAGGCTCAGGATGCTGCGGGCGGCGTCGGCGGGCGAACCGTCCACATCCGCGCGCATCTTGAGGAAGGGCATGCCCCGATGCACGCCCTGGGCGGGGATCTTCTGGGCCACGATGCCATCGGGGGAGAATCGCGAATAGGCGTCCAGCCCCTCCGGGCTGAGGCCCGGCGCGTAGCCGTCGATGACGAAGCCTGTCAGGGTGATGTCCCACTGGCGATAGAACCGCAGGCAGTGGCGCTCCCAAAGGGCCAGGCCAGAGGGCAGGCCGGAATGGGCCCGGGGCGGCGTGAGGAAGCCCGGATTCAGATAGCCGGCGCCGGAGTCACCCGCGACAAACCAGTCGTTGGTCGTGCGCCGCTCGCGAGCCCAGGCCATGCCCAGGGGAAAACGCTCGCAGAGGTTGGGGTTGAAGGCCCAGGACAATGGAGTGGCGCCCCGCGCGGGATCCCGCCACATGCGGGGCAACTCGCGGTAAAGCCACGCCGCGGCGTCGTAGTCGCCCACGTAATGCGCCACGTAGGCACGCGGCGCCAGCCGGCCCTGGGCGTCGAGCAAGCCGCGGGCCTGGAGGGTTTCGCGTGTGGGCCGCGGGTTCTGGGGATAGCGCTCGGCCAGCGGGTAATGCTGGTAGAACGAGGCGTTGGCCATCGCGCCCAGCCCAAGCGCGTCCGCATCCATGTAGGCATTGTAGCAGGAGAGGATCTCGGCATAGCGCCACTCGGTGGGCACCGGCTCATGGCGCCCGCCCGCCGACCAGGCCCCGCCCTTGTGGGTGGTGTATTTGTAGGCCCAGGGCACAAAGCCGGCCGCGTGAAGCATCTCGTTGCCGCCGGACCGGTCGTAGGCCGCGCGCAGCAGGGCCTTCAAAGTCCGGGCGTCCGTGCCGGGCTTCTGGGCGGGATCGTCCACGGCGGGTTCGTCGTCCCAGACTCCCAGATCGAAGAACACCCCGCGGCGGGCGATGACAAAGTCGTGGTTGGAGAGGGTGTGGTTTTCGGAACCGGCCGCCTTCCAGCAGCGGAGCCAGAACCCGTCCAGATAATAGCCCAGACGGGCGGGGTTGGCCCGGCCGGTCTTGAGGTAGTGCTCGATCAACCACAGGTAGGCGTCGCACTTGGCGCTGCCGGAGCTTTCAATCTGCGTGCCGGGCACGCGTCCCTGGCCGGTGAAGAGGGGCGCGCCGTCGTCGCGGACCAGACGCACCCGCACCGGCAGGCCGCGCGGGGCGCCGGCC
>JAKLEJ010000418.1 GCA_022711695.1 Verrucomicrobiota bacterium
CGCCAGGAAGCCCGCGCCCAGGGCCAGCATGTTGAAGCTGCCGCTGCGCCGGAAGAAGGCCACGAAGGGGTCCCACTCGCAAATGACAAACGCCGTCCCGGTGGCGGCGAACAGCACGGCCAGCCCCAGATAGACATACGGGAGGATGCCGAGGGCATGCTCGAGCCAGGGCGGGAGCTTGACCGGCTTCCACACCACGATGTCCTGGGCCGCGCCCAGCGGGCAAACGGCGGCGCAGAAGGTCCGCCCGAAGATGAGGGTGAAAACCAGGGGCAGGAGAAAAAACACCATCACGCCCAGGGGAACGGCGTAACCGCGGTCAAAGAGCGCCAGGGTGACATCCTGGATCGAGCCGATCGGACACACGCAGCCTTTGCGCACAAAGCCGAAATAGACCAGCGATGCGGTCATGACCCAGAACACCCATTTGCGGAGGCGCTTCCTGAGCACGGCGTAAGTGGCGAAGGACAGCGCGGCCAGCAGCAGCGCCATGTCCACGTACTCCATGAAGTGCGCCCGCGCCGGCGGCGTGGTGGTGGGCGGCATGGTGTAAGTGCCCGGCTCGAACTCGGGCGGCGGGAAGCGCTCGACGCCCCAGGCCGAAGCGCCTGCCAGCAGCAGAACCAGGCCCAGCAGGGCGACCGCGAATCGCCCCAGCGCCGCCGTTTTCGGGCTGCGGACTTCCGGGGCTGGGTTGTGAGGCGTCATGGGCGCTGGTTCAGGCCGGGGGCCGATCAGGCGGCGTGCGGCTCGTCCTTGTGGTCGCGGTTCTTGAGCAGATAGGGCTGGCTGGCCGGCACGCGCACAAAGGCGTCGGCCGGGCAGACCACGGCGATGGCGCACTCGTTGCAGTTGACGCAGCGGTCGTGGCGGACCTGGAGGGCAAAGGAGCCGTTGCCGAAGAGGACGCAGCCGACGACGCACTTGGCGCAGCCAATGCAAAGCTCCTCCTTGATGTTGTATTCGTAGTAGGGATCTTCGAGGGCCTTGCGCTCGATGGCCCCGGTGGGGCAGACCTGGTTTTCGGCGGCGGTGGTCAGGGCGTTGGGCTGCGGCTCGAAGTAACCGGTGCAGAGCTTGCAGTAGCCGCACATGGGGTAGTGCTGGACGCACTTGACCGCCGAAGGCGTCAGGACGCAGTAGTTGGCGCAATTGGTGCAGGCGATGCACTTGTTGGGGTCGATCTGCCAGACCGTGCGCTCTTTCTGGCTGTGGCGCGCCACCAGGCTGGTGACCGCGCCCAGCAGAAAGACAAACGCACCCCGGACCGCCCCGCCAAAGAACTGGCGCCGGGTGGGATCGGCGCCGACCGCATCCGCCGCCCGCGGGGCCGCATCGCAATTGCACGCGGCGGGCGCGCCCGCTTCGCCGCTGCCGCAGGGACCGCAAGCGCCGCCGCCCGGAGTTGGTTTTGGATCGGGCATGCCTAGAGGGGTTCTTGCCGCGCCGCCTTCGCCTCGGGCAAAGCGCAGCCGGCAAAAGCGGCGCAGTCACGGCAGACGCGGGCCTTCACGCAGGGAGCCGCGCTCGCTGGATCGCCGCGGCGGCCGGCCAGCGTCACCCCCAACACTCCCAGGCCGACCAGCAGCGGATAGCGCGCGCAATCCCGCAGGAACTCGCGCCGGTTCGAAGGCGCCGGGCTCATGCGGACTCCTTTCGCCGGTAAATCCGGACCTGATTGCCGAGGGTGTCGGCCACATAGATCCGCCCGGCCGAATCGGCCGCGACATCCATCGGGATGGGCGTGGCGTTCAGGTTCTCAAAATACTTGGGGAATTCCTCGGGGCCGGCGACGACGCTCTCGAACTTGCCCGCGGCCGAATAGACCTTGATTCGCGCCAGGCCCTTTTCGCTGGTCACAAAGCGGCCGTCGGCCAGGCGGGTGAAGTAGGAGGGGTTGCAGCAGCCGCAGAACCCCTCGATCGCGAACGACGGATCGCCCCAGGTTTGCTGGAGCCGGCCGTCGAAGGTGAATGCCTGAAAGCGATGAAAACCCGGGTTCACCACCCAGAGCAAATTATCCGAGCCGATCTCCAGATCGAAATAGGGGCTGGGCACGACGTAGCCGGAAACCCCGGCGGCCTTGTCCTTCTCGCCGAGGCGTCCCAGCAGCTTTCCGTTCCAGTCCAAGCGATACACCGCGCGGTTGCCGGCGTCCGACGCGAACACATCCGCCGGTCCGGCCGCCAGGCTGGTGAACCAGGCCTTCTTCGCCGGGGCATCCCAGCGGGCCTGCCGGCGTCCCTGGGCGTCCACCACCTCGATCCGTTCCTTGAGACCCACGAGAAGGCGGCCATCCGGGGCCGCGGCCAGACAGCGAACTTCCTCGGAAGCGGTGAACTCGGTCTTTTTGCCGCCCTGGAGATCGAGGGCGACCACGCGTTTGCCGGCGGTCAGCCACAGGGAGGCGTCCGGCCCCAGGCACAGCCGCTTGAGCTCCGGATAGGGGCTGTCGAACCGCCCGGCCAACTCATAGCGAACCAGGGCGGGATCCGTCTTCCGGAAACGCTCGAGATCGTAGGCGGGCCGCGCCTCGGTCGCCCGGGCCGGCTTTGCGGCGGCAGCGGCGGGGGCCGGCCGCGGCGACACCATGCCGACGGCGCCGCCCAGCCCGAGAAGTCCCGCGCCCCGCAGGAAGCGGCGGCGGCTCAGGTCCTGATGTTGCTCGCTCTGTTTCACAGCGCTCGTCTCAGTTTCTGACCGTTTATCGGGCAGTCTTATTTCGATTATTTTGCCACGAACCGGCTCCGACCGTCATCTCTTAATATCGGGGGCCGCGCCGCCGTCAGCCACGCCGCTTTTGCCATCCTCCAACCCTTTCTTGTCCTAAGCAGAAGACTGCGGCCCCCTCTTCCTTTTTGCCTTTGCCGGTCGGGCTGGCGAGGGCAGACTCGGCCCACATTGCGCGATGAGTAATGAGCTTGAACAATTGACGCTGGAAATCGGCGCCCCCGTGCCGGCCCGCCACCGGCTGGCCAGCCCGCGGCATCTGGCCGAGGAGTTGGTCGGCTTCCGGCAGTTTGGGAAGAAGACCCGGGAGACGGTGTGCCGGGGGACGGGCTTCGACGGGCGGCCCATCGAGGCGCCGCTTTACACCAACGAATTCTGGACGGCCGGCCAGCGGCAGGCGCACAGCCTCCATGAAGTCTCCTACCGGGCGTGCTTCAAACCGCAGTTGCCGCGGTTCTTCATCGAGCGGCTGACCCGGGCCGGGGACCGCGTCTATGATCCGTTCATGGGCCGGGGGACCACGCCGCTGGAGGCCGCCCTGCTCGGCCGCGTCCCGATGGGCTGCGACATCAATCCGCTGAGCGTGGTGCTGACCCGGCCGCGGCTGGCGCCGCCCACGCTGCGCGAGATCGAGGAACGGTTGAGGCAGATCCCGTGGGATAAGCCCGGGGATCTTCCCGAGGATCTCCTGGTCTTCTATCACCCGGAGACGTTGCGCGCGATTTCATCGCTCAAGAAGCATCTCCTGGGCAGGCGCCAGCGGGGCGGGCTCGACGCCGTGGGCGATTGGATCGCCTGCGTGGCGCTGAACCGGCTGACGGGCCATTCGCCCGGGTTCTTTTCGGTCTATACGCTGCCGCCCAACCAGGCTGTCTCGGTGAAGTCGCAGCGGAAGATCAACGAGCGCCGGCAGCAGACGCCGCCCGCGCGGGACGTGCCGCGGATCATCCTCAAGAAATCGCGGAGCCTGCTGAAGGACCTGAACGCGGCCGAGCGGGAGACGC
>JAKLEJ010000419.1 GCA_022711695.1 Verrucomicrobiota bacterium
CTCAAGTTGGGGCGCTCGGTGCGCTTCGATCCCGCCGCGGAGAAGATCGTGGGCGATGCCGAGGCGGCCCGACTGGCCGTGCCCGCTTACCGGGCGCCTTGGAAATTCCCGGCCGAGTACGTTCCGGCTTGAGCGCCGGAATCGGGCGCCAGTCTCAGATATTGCGCCGGCAGAACGCGTCGAAGGCGCCGCCAAACAGGGCGCGCACGTCACGCTCGATCTCCTTGCGGGTCGGCTGCCACCCGGTGTCCGCCAGGTCGGCGTATTTTTCCTCGAGCACGCGGCCGATGATCCGCCGCGAATGCCGCCATTTGTAGATGATCTGGTCCAGCACGCGGGCATCGGAATGCTGCGGCGTGAAACTCAGCCCGAGCAGTTCGAGGCGCATGCGGGTCATTTCCTCGATCAGGCTGGGATTGTTGAGAAACCACCAGCAGCCGAAGATGTGCAAGTTGCGGAATTTGCGGGCCAGCACGCACAGCTCGTGCTGGTTTTCGCGCGCCAGGACGGTGGCGGCGAATTTGTTCCCCGGGAAGGCCGCGCAGAGGTTTTGCAGCGCGGAGAGGTCGCTTAAGCCCACGCCGTCGCCGGCCAGGCGCAACCGCGGATTCACCGCACGGCGCACCCCCGGCATCAGCGCCAGCGGCAGGCCGAACTCGCGCGCGTGCGGCAGCACGGCCTGCTCGATCAACCGGGCGCAGGCGTCCCCGGCCGGGAACCGAAACTCCGGCCCCAACGAGACCATCAGGTAGCGGGGCTGCATCCGCTGGGTCCACTGCGCCAGGAATCGGCGCACTTCGTCGAAGGTTCTGCGGCTCAGCCGCGGCGTCACCGCAAAGCCCCACTTCTTGAGACGCCCGGCCGTTTCGGGCCAGGAGACCAGGAGCGGATCGATCCGCAGCGCCGTGGTGAACCGCTCGTCGTGCTTGAGGCCCCGCTCCCAGACCGGCCGCTCCAGGTCGTCGAAGGGCGAGTTGGTCATGCAGATCGAGTTCACTCCGGCGGCAGCCATCACGTCGGTGACGTGGTCCTCAACCTTGCGGCGGGCAAACCAGCGCCGCAGCGCCGGCAGGTCCCGCTTGCGGGCGTCGAGCCCAAGCGCCTGCAGGCAGGTCAGCACGCCGCGGCATGACTCGGACACCGGCGAGTGCTCGAGGAAGAGCTGCTCCCAGATCAAGTCGGCCTGCCGGGTCTTGCTCAAGCCCCAGAATTCCTCGTAGGACAGCGCGTGATGCCGGAACGCCTCGGCCACCAGGTAATGATAGACCAGCAGCTCGTCGATGCCCCACAGGAGCAACTCGCCGAAGGCCGGCTCGTAAAGATGCGTGTGAATGTCGGAGATCGGAACCCGTGCGACCGCCTCGCGAACCCAGGCAGCCGCCTGGCTTGAACGATTCCGAAGGGGAGATTTGTTCATGCGCTGGGGGAAAGAAGAGGGGAGGGCGAGACTCGCCGGTCGCCGGCCGCCCCGTCAAGCGGGGGCCGTTCGAGATTAGGGCGCCACGCCCAGCAACCGCTCGAGCTCACTGCTGAACTTGGCCATTTCCGCGGTGATCTTGGGAGGTTGCTCAATCAAAGTGGCGGACATCCTCTCGATCATGTCTGGCTTGTAACGGATGAGTTCCGCGGCCGCCACGATCAGCGACAAATGGTTGTTGATGTCGTGACGCATGGTCCTCAGTTTGCCATGGAGGTCATGAATCTGCTCGGCTGACAGCGTTACTGGCTCTTTGGCCCGTCCCATGGGGTGACTATGTTCCAAGGGCCGAAGGGGATGCAAGCCTTTTGCGGCCCAACCTGGATTGCCGTTTCGCGGCGCCAGGCCCGAAGCTGGCCAGCGATCGGCCAGCCGATGGCCCAAGGCAGGCGCGCCTTCAAATCTTCCAGGTCAGGTGGAGGCTGAAGAACGAGAACCAGGCGCCCTCATAGGCGCCGGCCACGCGGCCGCGCAAACTGGTGTCGGCGCCCTGGTCCACCGCCATGTCCCCGCACCACATGAATTCATAGGCGGCCCCCAGAGTGACTTCGCGGCTGATCTGGTACTGGGCGCCGAGCCCGAATCTCCAGGCCTCCCCCATGGGCAGACTGACCGTGCGGTTGGCGTCATCCACGGCTGAAGTGTCGTAAGCAAACCCCGCCGAGAGCACCCAGGGCTCGGAGGGCCGGAATTGCGCCCCCAGGGCGCCGTGCCAGGTGTCCTGGTAGCTCAAACTGACCGTGCGCGCGGAGGTGTCGCCGGCTTCCACGCCCACATCCACCTTGCCGAACTGGTTCCAGTTCTGCCAGCCGACGTTGCACAGCAGCGCCCATTTCGGGTTGAGTTCGTGATAGACGCTGAACATGACGGACTGCGGCACGGTCATTCCCAGATCCAACGGACGCGAGCCGTCCAGGATTCTGCCCAGGACCGGCCCCAGGCCCGTGAAGCTCGGGTTGTCGCGGAAGTCCAAATCCACCGGCGAGAGATATGTGAGGCCGAAGCGAGTGCTCTTGAAGGGTTGGACGAGGATGCCGGCATTGGCGCCGAAACCCCAGGTTTCGTCCTTCACCTTCAACTGGCCGTCCGGGCCGATGCCGTTGTTGACCGCCACCTCGGTGTCGAGATAGCCAAACATGGCGTTGAGGCCGGCCCCGAGGGAAAGCCAATCGTTGGCCTTGAAACTCACCGACGGCATCAGGCTCATTCCGAGGAGGGCGCTCTTCTGAACATAGTAGCGTCCCACCCAGTTCTCGTCGTAATCCTCCATGAGCCCGAAGTAGGAGAAGGACCCGAAGCCCACGGCGACTTTTTCGGACAGCGGGTGAACGAGAAAGAGACTCGCCCCCGGCAGGGCTCCAATGGCGTTGCCGCCATCGCCGCTGCCCAGATGGCCGGAGACGTTCGCGCTGGGGGAGAATTGCACGCTGCCGTAAAGCAATTGAAGACCCGTCTGGAGTTCAGTGCCCTCCAGCCGGCTCATGCCCGCGGGGTTCTTGAATAGCGTCGAGGCGTCGTCGGCCCGGGCAGCGTAGCCGGCCGACGCCAGGCCGAGGTCCGGAGTGCCCAGTTCGTAGAGCTGGATGCCCCCAGCCTGAAGACCCGGCGGAGAGATGACTCCGCACACAAGGACGGAACCACAGAGGGTCAGGTTTTTGCTCAGCTTCATCATGGTATGTTGTCTTGGCAATACTCCCCGGAATCCCTGGTAACGACGCCGTAACTACTGTCGCCCCATGGCGGCGCGAACGGCCTCCTCGGGATTGACCAGATGATCCGAGTTGTTCGGGTCATCCTTGATCGAGAGCAGCACGCCCCCCACATCTCCGTTGAAGGCGTTGCCAACCGGACCGTAGTCGGGCGACACCGGCGCGCCCGAATCCTCGCCGACATCCGCGCCGTCATCGGCGGAGAAGATCATGGCCTGCGTCATGGGAATCTGGCCTTCGCCCACCGCCTTGCCGTCCACGAATAAGGAGACCTTGCCCCCCTTGCCCAGGCCGCCGCCCGCATAGGCGAACTCCATGCGCACCTGGCGCCGGCCGGCCGGCAGCGCCTCCCGGGCCTCGACGAAGAAATGCTTCACCCCGGCCAGGTTGTAGCAGTACTTGAGCTTGCCGCCCTTGGCGTAAAGGCTCCAGCCACCGATGTTGGCGCCCTGGCAGGCGATCACGCCTTGCGCGCCGGACGCCGGAACGTCGATCTCGGCGGTGACGGAATGGGACTTGTTCTTGAGGTTCAGCACGCAGTTCTCGC
>JAKLEJ010000042.1 GCA_022711695.1 Verrucomicrobiota bacterium
GTGTCCGGTTTGCGGGCGTGCGGTTCCTCCGGGCCGACCTCCGGGTCCCGCCTCCAAGTTTTCTAATGATGGACGCCGCCCGCCCGCCGTCTCTCTGCGTCAAGTGCTGAGATGCCAGGGTGGCGTACTGGTCGGGATTCGCGCTACATCTCATTGCGAATAAATTGATTGCGCTTGCAAATGCGCAGAGTGCTCAGTGGAGCTGGGGATTTCCCGGGCGGCGCGCCGGTGGGCTGCATTTTGTTTGAACAAAAGACGGTTTGCGGTTATCTATTAGGGTGTAAACAGCCTTCAGACGGCTCTGGACAGAGAACCGCGGCCCTGGAGGAGGACGGCGCGGGACTCTGGCATGCGGCTGGCTGAGGATTCGTATGAACTGCTGAATGCCTATGCAAAAGTCACTCGAAGCACTCACCGAGGTAATTCGAAACCCAAAACCCTCCTTCCGACAGGTCGAAGACCGTCCCGAGAAAGCGAAGAAGCATCGCTATGAGCGGCGGAAGGTTCGGGAATGCATTCGTTTGGGGGATTGGGGCCAGGAAAGCATGGCCTGATCCAAACGCACCAACCACTTGAGAAGGAAAGCCACGCGAAAGCGTGGCTTTCCTGTTGTACGGCCGGCCGTCGGCCGTCACTCGCGATAAATCCAATTATAGGGCCGGTTGGGTTTGCCCATGTAGATGAGATCTCCGCGCTGGCGGAGGCTTCCGGCCGGGGGGTGCTGGGTCGCCAGTGGCCTCTGGTTCAGGGCGGCGCCTTTGCGGGGTTCGTGACAACCCAGGCAGCCCTTGGTTTCGCCAGGACGCACAAAGTTGAACTCGGTTTCGTGGACGAGCATTTGGCCGGCTTCGTCGAGCAGCTCAAACCGCAGGGGCGTGTCCGCCGGAACCTCGACGTAGAAGGAGCCGTCGGGGTGGATCGGGACCGTGCCGAGGTTGCGAGTGCGGAAGGCGGCGTTGGCGGCGATGCTCTGCCCCATGAGCACGCCCTCGATTACGCGGACCTGGCGCACGGCCTTGCGGTCGTAGGGAAGGTCGGAGTTGAACACCGAGTTGCAGTAGATGAATCCCGTGGCGGCGGTTCGGCTCAACGTGGATTCCCGGGCTGCCGGCGGCGTCCGCGGAACCAGTGGCAGCGGGTCCACCTCGGCCATGGCCGGATCGTCATAGACCAGTTCGAGCTGGCGCGTGGCCAGGTTCATCAGGCGCAGGCCGTAGCCGTTGGGCCGCAGGTCGTGCCAGGGCGCATGCGACACCAGCATCCAGTTCCCCTCAACCGAACAGGGGCTGGTGAAGCGGCCAACCGGGTTCATTTCATCGTAGTTGTGGATATAGACTTCTTCGCCTCCGGCCAGGTTGACGATCTCGGGAAAGACGGGGGCTTCGCAGTCGATGGGCAGGCGCGAGGCATCGAGCACGGTGAGGCCCGCCGGCGAGGTGCACACGAGCCGGCCCCCCGGCAGCTCGCGGGCCTGGCTGACGGACACGCCCACGTGATAGCCGCGGCGGTGCCAGCCCGCCCATTGGTCGCTGAACGGCATCGGCCTCATGGGCGAATAGAAGCTGCCGCGCATGGAACCGTAATAGAGCTGGTCCGCCGAGCCGTCCGGGTTGACCGAGCGCAGCACGGTTTCGATGCGCGCCAGGCCCATCCACTCGCCGCGCAGCGGGCCTTCGCTGCCGTCCTGGGCATAGAAGCGGTAGCTGCCATAAACGATCCGGCCATCCGCCAGGGCCAGCGGCTCGTAATCCTGGTTGGGATTGAAGGTGACTTGCCGCGCCTTGCTGCCGTCGGCCTCCATCACGTAGATCACCCGGGAGCGCTCCTGGTGGTAATACTCCTGGTAGCCGGCGCGGTCCGAGCAAAAGGCGATCCGCCCGTCGGGCAGGTAGCAGGGATCGCTGTCGTTGCAGTTGCCGTCGGTGATCTGGCGCAGCCCCGAGCCATCGGCGTTGATCTCGAAAATGTGAAAGCCATCGCGATCCCGGTCGCGCCGCATCGCAAAGAGAATCCGCGCGCCGTCAAACGACACTTCCGGGCCCTGCACCTCGCCCTTCTGGAGCTGCGTCAGGTTCCGCAAGGTCCCGTCCGGTCGCGCCGGCGTGAGAGTGTACAGATTCTCTCCGGAGTGGTGGCGCGGCGTCTTGGGGAAGAAATACGAGTCGCGAAATCCGAGGTTGGACTCGGAGCGATGCGGCGTCTTGATAAAGGCAATCGACGGGATCCGCGGCGGAGGCTCTCCCGCCTCCGCCCCTGCCGCTGGCTGCCACAGGGGCGAGGTGGAGAGCAAGTCCGACCCCGTGCGTCCGGCGCGTCCGAGAACCATCGCCAGCGCCTGCTGCGCGCCCAGACGCACGATCCACACCGGATCCGATTCCGCGAGCGCGCCCAGCCTGAGTTTGACGGCCTCGACGGCGCCCAGGGCCTGGAGGCGGGTCGGATCCTTCTGAGCGGCCCGCCCCAGGCCGCGCGCCGCCCCGTAGCGAATCAGGTATTGGTCGTTGTCCAGGGCGCGCGTCAACGCCCGGAGCGCTTCGGGTCCGCCCAGCTCGCCCAAGGCCTCCATGGCCGCATAAGCGACGCGCAGGTTGGCCATATTGGTCGGGGCCGGCACATTGTAGCGCTGGCCTTTGGCGTCCCAGCCGTCGGTGAGACGTCCCACTCCGCCGGAGGACAGTTCCCAAAAGCCGTTGGTGGCGTTTGGCAAAAGCGAGGCCAGGGCGCTGACGTTGTTCGAGCCGGGCAGGCGTCCCAGGGCGCGAGCGGCCCAGTAGCCCGCCACCTGGTTGACCCCCAGGAGCTGGGCGCGCAAGGCGGGCGCGGCGGCGGGTTGGGGGTGCTGCCACAGCGCCCAGGCGCACAAGGCGCCCACGCGTCCGCCCCGCTCAAGGCCCTGCAAAAGGAACGGCGCGGCCGCCGGCCCGCGCTGGGCCAGTTGCACCGCGCTGGAGGCATCCTGGTTGCGGGCGACTTTTTCGAAGAGCGCGGCCTCTCCGGGCGCCTGGGCCAGGAGCAGGCTCGGCGTCAGCAGGCAGAGCGCGCCTGCCGCCGGCCAGAAGATCGGGTTTGACTGGGCCATTGTGCAGCCCCGTGGATAGCATAGCGGCGCCTCGCGGACCAAGGGAATTCCCCCGGGACCCGCGCGTGGTTCCGCCCGGGCGGACCGGGGCCGCAACGATGGACCGGCAACCCGGCTTCGGGGCCTCCGTTCGACGCCAATCCAGGCGGCGTTTCGCCCGATCGCGGCTTGCCAGCCTCGTGGGGCTGGTGTTTCATCCGGGCATGACAACAGAGGAAGCTCTGCAAATATTTCGCGATACGGGCGCGCTGCTGGAAGGCCATTTCGTGCTGCGCAGCGGACTCCACAGCCGCCAGTACTTCCAGTGCGCGCTGGCCCTGCAACAGATGCCGGTGGTGGAGCGCCTGGGCGCCGCGCTGGCCGACCGGGTCCGTTCCCTGGGAGCGGCCACGGTGATTTCGCCGGCCATGGGCGGACTGGTGATCGGGCAGGAGGTGGCCCGGCAACTGCGCGCCCGCTTCATTTTCGCCGAGAAGGAGGAAGGCCGGCTGGTGCTCCGCCGCGGGTTCAAGATCGCTCCGGGCGAGAAGATGCTCGTGGTGGAGGATGTGATCACCAAGGGCGGACGGGTGCAGGAGACCCTCGAGATCGTGCGCGCCCACGGGGGAACGCCGCTGGGGGTGGCGATGATGGTGGATCGTTCCGACGGGGGCCTGGACCTGGGCACGCCGCTCTTCAGCCTGATCCGGCTGCACGTGGAGACGTTTCCGGCCGACCAGTTGCCGCCCGATCTGGCCGCGCTGCCCGCCGTCAAGCCCGGCAGCAAGTAACGCTGCCGCTTCTCCTCGCCGACGGCAGGCCCTTGCCCGCCGGATGCGCTGCGCGCGCCTGGCTGGAGCTTCTACTGCCCGCCCAGCGGGAAGTCCGCGAAGGCGCCCAGCCAGAAGCTCGAGATCGTGTTGCTGCCGTCCAGCACCTTGCGGATGAAGAACGCGTAGTTGAACTTCCGCTTCGAGGTCGTGTAGCTGAAGCCCGCCTCGATCATATCGCTGATTTCGCGCACTTGGGGAGAATAGGCCAGCGGCTCGCCCACGGTGATGTCCAGGTCGTAACCCGACAGACACTGGAGGTGCCGGTAGCCGACATTCAGCGTCCACCCCTTGATCTCCTGGAAGAACCCAGCCGCGACAATGTACTGGTCATCGCCGCTGGTCCGCATCCAGCGGTAGAGCGCATCCCCATACAGCCCGAAGCCCTGCCAGCCAAAGTGCTTCTTGAAGAGAATCGACGGCTCGATGGCGGTCGAGTGATTGCCCGGCGCAAAGGTAAAATCCTTGTCGTAGCTGCCCGGCAGGATGCCCGCGGCGCGGAACGTCAGCGTGGGAAGCCACTTCGTCTCCGTCTCCCATTCCTTGAAGATTTGGTATCGCACGCCCAGGGACGTGTCCATCAAACCGGTGGTGGACTCGGAATCGCCCGTCGGATTGAAGGACCGCGTGCCCACCGAGGTGTAACCGATGTTGATGTCCGCCGCCCATTTCTTCGCGATGCCGTATTCGACGCTGATGCCGCCCTGGAGGTAATCCACTCCGTAGTCCTCGCCATCCCGATGGATCGTGATGTTCTGACGCTTGTTGCCGCTCCAGGCGTGGTACGCTTCCGATTCCATGAACCAGGGCGTCACCACGAACTGCCGCGGGGCCGGGAGCTCCGCCCACTGCGCAAAGGGCTTGCGGAAGACGTTCTCGGTGGCCTGCGCCGAACCGGCGGCGGCCAGGCCAGCCGCGACCACGAGCGCCAGGCCGGCTCGCGCTTTGTATTTAGACCGCGTGCCGCTGTTCATTAATGCGTTTGATTCAACCTTCTGATGTTTCATCTTGTGATCCAATAAGCTTTGGCGTGTCTCAACCGCCGTGAAAACGGCCCCTCAATACAACAGAGTGCGGGCCGCGTTCAACAACAAAACATCCAGGAATTCTAATCCGGCGGGGTCCGATCCGTGCTAGGCCGGGCTGGCGCGCACCCGGCCCTGAAGGGTGTCGATCGCATTCTGTAGAGCCTTGAACTCAAATGGTTTCCACACCACAAACCCTCCGACTTTGCCGATAAACTCGACCACTTTCTGGTCACCCCGGTAGCCGGTCATGAAGATGAAGCGGCGGCACTGGGCGGGTTTGACCCGTTCGACCGCCCGGTAGAACATATCGCCAGGGAATTCCGGCATCACCATGTCGCACAAGATCACGTCGAAATCCCGCGCCATGACCTCGCGAAGCGCGGCGGCGCCGTTGCTGGCCTCGACCACTTCAAAACGCTGGCCCTCCAGGAGAACTCGCAGCATTTTCGCGAATTGGACATCGTCGTCCACCAGGAGAAGCGTCTTCCTGGCTGCCGGTTTGCGGGGTGGCGGCTCAGTCGTCGAACGCTTCGCGGCGCCCTTGTGCTCAGCGGAATTGGTCATGAGAGCGGAGGATGGAGAAACGGCCGGTCCTTGCGCGCGCGTCTCCTTCATGTCCGGCAGACCACGGCCGCCGGAGTGAGAGAGGCGTCTGTTCGAAGGGACTGACGCGCGACATCACAAGAAGATCATCGTGGCCGGCATCCCGCCAGGCAAGGAAAATCCATGGGCCAGGCGCTAGACACTGGCTAACATCTCCCAGCCCCGGTGACGTGAAGCGGGGATTGAGGATGAGGATTCCAGTTTCCACTTGGCGCGGCGCCGGGCGGCGAGTATGGTTCATCCGGTCCGAAAATCGGCCCTTGCCACTCATCCAACACGAATCGCCATGAAACACATGAATCCTCTGACAGGCGCGCTGTGGAGCTGCGCCCTCGCTGCGAGCGTCACCTGCGTCCAGGCCCAGGACTGGCCGCAATGGCGCGGCGCCAACCGCGACGCCAAAGCCGCCGGCTTCAACGCGCCGGCCGCCTGGCCCAAGGAGTTCGCGCAAAAGTGGAAGGTCACCGTGGGCGAGGGCGTGGCCAATCCTTCGCTGGCCGGCGACAAGCTCTTCGTTTTCTCGCGCCAGGAGGGCGCCGAAATCCTCCGCTGCCTCGACGCCGCCACCGGCAAGGAACTGTGGAAGGAGAAATACGATTCCCTGGGCGCCACCGGCCCGGCTTCGAGCTACTCGGGCCCGCGCAGCTCGCCCACGGTTTCGGACGGCAAGGTGGTGACCATGGGGGTGCGGGGCGTGATTTCGTGCCATGACGCCGCCACCGGCAAGCTGGTCTGGCGCAAGGATGAGTTCCAGGGGGCCTGGCCGCGGTTCTTTGTTTCGTCGTCGCCGCTGGTGGCCGAGGGGCTTTGCGTCGCCCAAGTGGGCGGCCAGGGCAATGGCGGCATTGTCGCCTATGCCCTGGCTGAGGGAGCGGAGAAGTGGAAGTGGACGGGCGACGCGCCGGGCTATGCGTCGCCGGTGCTGCTGACGGTTGGGGAGGCCAAGTACGTGGTGGCGCAGTCGGACACCAAGATGGTGGCGCTGGGATTAACCGACGGCAAGCTGGCCTGGGAAGCGCCATTTGCCGTCCAGGGCCGCGGCTACAATGCCGCCACCCCGATCGTGGACGGCCAAACGGTGATCTATGCCGGGTCGGGGCGCGGCGTGACCGCGGTGAAGCTCGAGAAGGACGGAGAGAAGCTCGTGGCGAAGGAGCTTTGGAAGAACCCGGACAATTCCGTTCAATTCAACACCCCGGTGCTCAAAGGAGGGATCCTTTACGGGCTTACCGCCGCCAATGAGTTCTTCTGCATCAACGCCCAGGACGGCAAGACTCTCTGGAAAGCGCCATTCCCGACGCCGGCCCCGGCGGCTGAGGCGCAGGGGGCCGACGGCGGCGGGCGCCGCGGCGGCGGCCGCATGGGGCGCGGGGCCGGCTACGGCTCGGTCGTGGACGCCGGGTCGGTGCTGCTGGCGCTGACACCCGGCTCGCAATTGGTGGCGTTCAAACCCGACGAAAAGGCCTACGCAGAGCTGGCGTGCATCAAGGTGGCCGAGAGCCCCACCTACGCGTATCCCATCGTTTCCGGCAACCGGCTGTTCATCAAAGACCAGGATGCAGTGACCCTCTGGGCCGTGCAGTAGCCCCGTAGGGCCGGCTCAAATCCTCCCTTAAGCGTTTGTCTCGCTCGTCCTCATTGACAGAAACGAGGCCCATTAGTTCCGTGCCAACATAGACTTTGTATGGGTCTTTCCGGCCCGAGGCCAGAGGTGGTGAATCCGCGTTCCCCCCGCGCCGCCTGCCGGCTGCGCATGAGGAATGACTGTCGCCGCTTTGCCCCAGTGACGTGAGGCGCGGATTCACGGCCGGACGCCGCGCTTGCCTGGCGGGCGGGTTTCAGGGCAGACTGTCTCCGGCTTTTGTATGGGAACTCATCCTCTGGCTGGAAAACCCGCGCCCGCTGAGCTGCTGATCGATGTCAGCCGGCTCGAGCGCGATTACTACGAGCGGACCCCGGATGTGGCGGACGCCAATCAACTGGTCAGCTTCGGCACCAGCGGGCACCGGGGCACACCCTTCCAGGGCACGTTTACCGAGGCTCACATCCTGGCCATCACTCAGGCGATCTGCGACTACCGCCGCGCGCAGGGTGTCACCGGCCCCCTGCTGATGGGCAAGGACACCCACGGGATATCGAAGGCAGCCGAGCGGACCGCGCTCGAGGTTCTGGCCGCCAACGGCGTCGAGACCGTCGTCCAGCGCGGCGGCGGGTTCACGCCCACGCCCTCCATCTCCAGGGCCATCCTCGAATACAACCGGGGCCGGCGCCAGGGACTGGCCGACGGCATTCTCATTACGCCTTCGCACAACCCGCCCGCCGACGGCGGGTTCAAGTATAATCCGCCCAATGGCGGCCCGGCCGACACAGATGTGACCGGCTGGATTCAGCGGCGGGCCAACGAGCTGCTGCGCGAGTCCAATCGGCCGGTGCGGCGCCTCGTTTACGAGGCCGCCAGACAGGCCCCCACCACCCACGAGCAGGATTTTCTACAGCCGTATATCGAGGACATCGCCTCGGCCATCGACCTCGAGGCCATCCGCTCGGCGGGACTCAAGATCGGGGTGGATCCGCTGGGCGGAGCGTCGGTCGAATACTGGGAGCCCCTCCAGCGCCGCTACGGTCTGGACCTCACGGTCGTGAACCCGAAAGTCGATCCGACCTTCGGATTCATGACGGTCGATCACGACGGCAAGATCCGGATGGATTGTTCCAGCCCCTTCGCCATGGCCGGACTGGTCGGCCTGAAAGACGGTTTCGGCGTCGCGTTTGGCGCGGACCCGGACGCGGACCGGCACGGGATAGTGACGCCCTCGGCGGGGTTGATGAACCCGAACCATTACCTGGCGGTGGCGATCCGCTACCTGCTTCAGAACCGGCCGGGCTGGCCGCGAACCGCCCTGGTGGGAAAGACGCTCGTCAGCAGCAGCATCATCGATCGCGTGGTGGCGGACCTCGGCCGGCGCCTGTGCGAGGTGCCGGTCGGCTTCAAGTGGTTCACCCCGGGCCTCCACGACGGCTCGGTCTGCTTCGGCGGCGAGGAAAGCGCTGGGGCCAGCTTCCTGCGCCGGGATGGCTCGGCCTGGGTCACGGACAAGGACGGCCTGCTGCTGGGCTTGCTGGCGGCGGAGATCACCGCCCGCACCGGGAAAGATCCCGGCCTCCATTATCGCGAGTTGGCCGACAAGTTCGGCGCCCCGGTTTACCAGCGCATCGACGCCCCCGCGACGCCCGAGGAAAAAGCCGCCTTCAAGAAGCTCACCCCCGAAGCCGTCACCGCCGCCGAGCTGGCAGGCGAGCCGATTCTCGCCCGGCTCACGCGCGCCCCGGGCAACCAGGCCGAAATTGGCGGACTCAAAGTCGTCACCCGGAACGGCTGGTTTGCCGCCCGGCCCTCGGGAACGGAAAACATCTACAAACTCTACGCCGAGAGCTTCAAGGGCCAGGCCCACCTGGAGGCCATCCTCGCCGAGGCCCGGCAGATCGTCAGCAAGTCCCTGGCTGCCAAATGAACCCGAAGGAAGCCCCAATCCCGGCCCCTTCGCGGCTCGGCCTCCAAGCGGGTCCCGGAGCCCCGCTGACGGAAGTTCGCGTTTGCCCCGATGCTCCCGCGCTGATGCGGGCCGCCGCCGCCGAGTTCCTGCGCGCCGCCGACGACTGTGTGTCCGAGCGGGGCAGCTTCAGTGTCGCTCTCTCCGGGGGCTCCACCCCTCGGGCGCTCTACTCGCTGCTGGCCTCGGAGGAGATCGGCGCCCAGCGGAAAATTCCCTGGGTGGCCATGCATTTCTTCTTCAGCGACGAACGCGCCGTGCTCCCCGATCGCCCGGACAGCAATTTCCGCATGGCCTACGAGAGCCTGCTCAGCCGGGTGCCCGCGCCCCGCCAGAATATCCACCGGGTCCCCTCCGAACTGCCCGTCCGGGCCGCCGCCGAGGTTTACGAGGAGCAGATTGTGCGCTTCTTCGGGACGGCGCCCGGTGCGAGGCCCTCGTTCGATCTCGTGCTCCTTGGCCTCGGGGCCGACGGGCACACCGCGTCGCTCTTCCCGGGCGCGGCCACGCTCGAGGATACAGAGCAGCTCGTGCTCGCGACCCGTCCAGCGCATCTCCAATCCGAGCGCATCACCTTCACCCTCCCGCTGATCAACGCGGCGGCCCGGGTAATGTTCGTCGTCAGCGGCGAGGACAAGGCGGCAGCGGTCCAACGGGTGTTGCGCGGCGGCAGGGACGGCGAGCTCCTGCCTGCGCAGCGGGTCCGGCCCGCCTCCGGCCGCCTCCTCTGGCTGCTCGACGAGCCCGCCGCCCGCCTGCTCTGCGATGACAACCAGGCCGGCCCATCTGAATCCGCCCCGCGCGCGCCGACATTCCCGGACCCGATCGAGAAGCCCTGAGGCGGACCCGACCGGGAGGGGCGGACGGAATCGGCTTGTTCCTGTAGAGTTGCCTTATGCGCCCACCCGCGATTTAATGCCCCGGTGCGCTGGGAAAAAGTGACACTGGTCGGGATCGGGCTGCTGGGCGGGTCGCTGGGCCTGGCCCTGCGGCAACGCGGGCTGGCCCGGCAGGTGACGGGTTACGTGCGGCGCGCCGCCAGCGTGGCCGAATGCCAGCAGCTTGGCATTGTCGAGCGCGCCACACTCGACATCGAGGAAGCCGTGCGCGGCGCCGAACTGGTCATCCTCGGAACGCCGCTGGCGCAAATGCGCCCGCTCGCCGAGCGGATGCTGCCGGCGCTGGAGGCCAATGCCATTGTAACCGACGTCGGCAGCGCCAAGGCGGCCGTCGTGGCGGAGTTGGAACCGATGGCGGGCCGGGCCGGGGCAGTCTTTGTGGGCAGCCACCCCATGGCCGGCGCCGAGAAGATGGGCGCGGCTGCTGCGCGGGCCGATCTCTTTCAGAATGCCGTCTGCATCGTCACCCCGACGCCGCGCACCCCCGCGAGCGCCCGGGAACGCGTCGTGGATTTGTGGACCGCCCTGGGCATGCGGGTCCTGGAACTCACGCCGGAAAAACACGACGAGCTGGTGGCGCTTTGCAGTCACCTGCCGCACCTGGCCGCGGCCACGCTGGCCGGGTTGGTGCTGGACCCCGCCCAGCCCAGGGAACTGCCGTTGCTGTGCGCCACCGGGTTCCGGGACACCACGCGGGTGGCCTCCGGCTCGCCCGAGATGTGGCGCGACATCGCCCTGGCCAACCGCGGGCCGGTCTCGGCGGCCATCTCTCGTTATATCGACCGTCTCCGCGACCTCCAGGAAGCCATTCACCGGGGCGACGGCGCCGCGCTCGAGGCTTTCCTGGCGGAGGCCAGGGAACGGCGCGACCGGTGGCAGGCGCAGAACGCCTCGCCCTCGCCCGAATAGGCCATCCCCCGCTTGACCATGCCTCTGCCCGAGCTGATCGAAATCGAGCCGCTCCCGGGACCGGTCCAGGCCGTGGTGACCGTGCCGGGCTCCAAGAGCATCACCAACCGCGCCCTGGTGCTGGCGGCGTTGGCCGAGGGACGCAGCGTCCTCCGCGGCGGGCTCTGGAGCGAAGATACCCAGGTGATGGTCGAAGGGCTGCGCCGGCTGGGCTTCGAGGTGAACGTGGCCGCCGACCCCGCCGAATCGGGCAATCGCCTCCTCACCGTGCAGGGCGCGGGCGGGCGTGTGCCGCAGGCAGGCCGCCCCGATCGGCCGCTCGACTTGTTCGTGGGCAACGCCGGCACCGCCGCCCGGTTTCTGGCAGCGCTGGTCTGTCTGGGGCAGGGGGCCTATCGACTGCAGGGAGTCGCCCGCATGCATGAGCGGCCCCAGGCCGCCCTGTTCCACGCCTTGCGCGCCCTGGGTTACCGGGTGGACTCGCCCAACGACCGCCTCCCGGCCGTGATCCACGGCGGCGGCCCCCGCCAGAGCGCCTGCCGCGTGAGTGTGGCCGAAAGCTCGCAATTCGCCTCGGCATTGCTGCTGTGCGCCAGGCCGGCCGGGTGGACGGTCCAGATCGAGCAAGCCAACGAGGAGGAACTGCCGTATGTCGAGATGACCCGGCAATTGGCCGAGCGGTTTCCGCAGGGCGGCGGAGAGTTTCAGATCGAGCCGGACGCCTCGAGCGGCAGCTATTTCTGGGCGGTCAACGCGCTGTGGCTGCCGGCCGACCGGGGCGGCCGGACTGTCTCGGTGGCGCACTGGCCCGATTCAGGCTGGCAGATCGACGCCGCTTTTCCGCGACGCCTTCCGCTGCCTGAGACTCTCTCGCGCAAGACGGACCTTGGGGACAGCATCATGACGGCAATAGTGCTGGCTCCGCTGGCCGGGCATCCGGTGAGGTTCACCGAGCTGGGGCGACTGCGGCTCCAGGAGTGCGAGCGGGTGGCGGCCCTGCGCGCCGAGTTGACCCGCTGCGGCGCGCGCGTTCGGGAGAACGGCGACACCCTGGAGATTTTCCCCTCGGCGTTGCGCGGCGCGTCCATCGAGACCTATGAAGATCATCGCATGGCGATGTGTTTTGCCGTGCTGGGCCTGAAGGTCCCCGGCATCGTGCTGCGCCACCCGGCCTGCGTGAGAAAGACGTTCCCCAACTTCTTCCAGAAACTGGCCGCGCCGCCGCCGGCTGGGCTTGGGGTGCGGATTCGCGAGCCGTCCAGCGGCCGCGTCCTGGCGCCGACGGAGCTTTTCGCGGAGTAATTTCGCGCTTTCCAGGTTTGCGTTTTTGTCCGTAAGCTTGCGCCCTTCTGGATGCAAAACATTGTCATAGCCATTGACGGCACCAGCGCGAGCGGCAAGAGCACCAACGCCCGCCTGGTGGCCCGCACCCTCGGTTTCGTGTATGTCGATACCGGGGCGATGTACCGGACCCTCGCCTGGCACTGCCTGCAAAACCGGGTGAACATCCAGGATCCGAAAGCCGTGGCCGCCGCCTGCCGCCGGTGGAAAACCAGCCTGATATGCGTCGAGGACGAACTGCGCCAGGTTCGGCTGACGGTGCAGGGGTATTTCCCGGAGAAGGAAATCCGCACCGCCGAGGTCAGCGCGGCCGTGCCCCAGGTCGCCGCCGTGCCCAAAGTGCGGGACTGGATGAAGAAGCGCCAGCGCGAGTGCCTGCAGTTCGGCAACCTCGTCATGGAAGGCCGCGACATCGGAACGAACGTCTTCCCGGAGACCGACTTCAAGTTCTACCTGGACGCCTCGCTTTCGGAGCGCTCGCGCCGCCGCGAGGCGGACGGGGTCCGCGAGAACCTGGCGGCCCGCGACCAGCGCGACAGCCAGCGGGCCGCCGCGCCCCTGATGATCCCCCTGGGGGCCGTGCTGATCGACAACTCCGGCGAGACGCCCCAGGAAACGAGCGCGCGCATCGTCGCCGAGTTCCAGCGCCGGTTGGCGGCGCGCCAGACCCACGGCAACGCATGAGCGGAGCGCCCGCCCAGTCCGCGACGGTCATGCCGCCGATCTACCGGGTCTGCCGCGCGATCCTGGCATTCATCTTCCGCGTCTATTTCCGCCTGCGGGTGCAGGATGCGTCGCACGTGCCGGCCACCGGGCCGGTGATTCTGGCCCCGAACCATGCCAGCTACGCCGACCCTCCGATGATCGGGGTGGGCGTTCAGCGCATGTGCAATTACCTGGCCCGGGCCAACCTTTTCGAAAACCGGCTCTTCGGCTGGTGGTTGCGCGAGGTGGGGGTGGTCCCGGTCGATCGGGACGGCGGCAGCGCCTCGGGCCTGAGGACCATTCTGGGCCGGCTGCGCGAGGGCAGCGCCATTCTGCTTTTTCCGGAGGGCACCCGCACAACCGACGGGCGGCTCCAGCCGGCCCGCTCGGGCATCGGGCTGATGGCGATCAAGTCCGGCGCGCCGGTCGTGCCCGTGCGGGTGCGGGGCAGTTTCGAGGCCTGGGGACGCCACCGCCGCGTGCCGCTGCCCCGGCGCATCGACATCCGGTTCGGCCCAGCCCTCCGCTTCGAGAAGCACGTTGCCGAGGCGGCCACCTGCCCGAAGGAGCGCCTCAAGGAAATCTACCAGGAAGTCTCCGACGAGATCATGGCCGCCATCGCCGCTCTGTGACCGGAGTTCTCGCGAAAAGACTCCGGTGAGCGGGGCGGGAGACGAAAAAGTCCTTGGCAGCGCGGACAAGAGGTCATGCTGGACCTCCATTTGGCGGAACTCTACGCCGTGCTCGAAAAGGCGCTCAATCAAGCCGTCCAAAGAAATCGGGAGCGTTTTCCCGCCGATTGCATGTTCCAACTCGACGCGCTGGGTTTTGCGGTGTTGAGGTCACAAATTGTGACCTCAAAGAAGGGCCGGGGCGGCAGGCGCTATTTCCCTTATGCGTTTACTGAGCAAGGCGTGGCCATGCTCTCCAGCCTCTCCGGCTCAGGGAATCCTCGCCAGTTCGCCGACGAGTTCCTCGACGGTCCAGGCAAGACGGTTCGACGTGAGAGCATCGGCGGCGGCCCCGTGCCGCCAGACGGCGTGGCGCAGCGTCGTCAGGACATCGCGCCGCAGTGCCGGCTGTGCGATCCAACCGGCAATGTAGCCGGCAAGCACATCGCCGCTGCCGCCCTGGGCCAGGCCCGGATTGCCGGAGCTGTTGATGTAGAGGTCGCCTTCGGAACGTCCCACCAGCGTATGCTGCCCTTTGAGAACCACCCAGCAGCCGCCGTGGCGGGCCGAAAGCT